>NZ_JAFWFM010000204.1:0-31372 GCF_017515625.1 Geobacillus sp. | reverse complement strand
TGCCAAGAAAACTGGATCAATCAACAAAATATTGCACTCGGGGTTCTTCACCTAATAGGTGAACATTCGAAATGGAGTCGAAGTCTCGACACGATTGGGTTTCCCAGCATTTTTGATACACTTCTGTCACGGATTCAGGATTTTCCAAAAGGCAAGACGACAAGCGCAATACGTACATTGAGTTGACCGAAAAAGGCGAAGAAGTGTTGATGAAGCTGATGGAGACGTATGACCCGACGAAAAATGCCGTTTTTAATGGGGTGTTGCCGTTGCGCGAGTTGTACGGAAAGTCTCCGGAAATTTTAGAAATGATGTGCATAGTCCGCAATATTTATGGCGATGATTTTATGGAAATTTTTGAGCGGGCGTTTGAGAACATTAAGGAAGACTTTGTCGAGCAAGACGGCAAGCTCGTCAGGCGGACGGCGAAAGCGACAGAGCAGGAGAAAGAGCTGGCCAGCCAGGCTAATTGACGGTTTGAATGAGCATTTTCAGCTCGGTCATCAGCGGCACAAACAGTTGTTGGGCCAACATGGCGTCAACCGTTTGTTCGAGCGGAAGGTTCGGATGGAGCATCCCGGCAAACTGCACGAGCAGAGGGGTGAAAATCGTCAACCCTTCCGCTTTTTGCCGCTCATATTGCTCGGCGAGCTCTTGGCAAAACGATAGGAATGCGTCGACTTCTTCTTTGGTCAAATCAGCGCGGATCACAAGGGAGTAAAACGGTTTTTTTGTTTCATCGACCATTTCCAGCAACAATGACTGGTGAAATTCGAGCTTGGCCACTCGCTTTTCCAACGACTCCATACACCGTGCTCCTTTGGCTGGCATAAAGTGCAACCGTGTTTACGTATATTTTACCGGATTTGTGCGCATTCACCAATAGGGAAAATCGCTTCACCGTATTTTTCGAGAGAAAAAAGATTGATTTCCGGCGGCGGACGAGGTAAAGTTAAAGCCATGGACGGTGTTTGGTGAAGATGAGAAGGAGGGGAAGAGTTTTGGCGCTTTACTTTATCCCTCTGGCAGTGGCGGTTTTATTTTTTCTGAATCAGCTCACTCACTCGTTTTGTGCGCAGCGAGACATCCCGGAGGAGCAGCAGCCGGCGGTTTTCCGGACGATCAACGTACTGATTACGATTTTATTGATTTCTTCTTATTTTGAAGTGTTGTTTACATAACGAGGAGCCGGTGCGGCCGATCGGGAAAGAGGAAGCAAGAGGGTGCTCCCGGTTTCGGGGGACACCCTCTTTTGTTTAGTAGATGACGCAGGCGCAGCCGACAATGATTAGCAAAATAAACAGCACAACAATCAACGCAAAGCCTCCGGAATAAGGTGCGCTCATCGTAACACCCCCTTTCGTAAGAAGAAGCCTGTCGAGCGCTTCATCCTCATCATATGTATGACAAGCGTGCATGTTATGGGCGGATGACTAAAGCGGAAAGAGGTTTTTTTTTCATTGAAAATATGGTATAGTTATTGTCGTGGCTGAAGAGGCGAGCATGTTGTTTCTTGGGCGCGCTTGGGCGCCATTCGATCTGCGCCGCTTGAAATCGTGGGAACATTCAATCGAAAAAAGATGTAGGAGTTGTGAAGCGAATGAAAAAATGGATGATGGCCACTGCCGTCGTTTCGTTCATGGCTTTGTCGGCCTGCAGCAACGACGGTTTGGAAGCGATTGTGGAAACGAAAAACGGCAATATTACGAAAGATGAATTTTATAATGAGATGAAAGAGCGCGTCGGCAAATCCGTCCTTCGTGATTTGATTGACGAAAAAGTGTTGAGCAAAAAATACAAGGTAACCGATGAAGAGATCGACCGCGAAATCGAACGAATCAAGGAAGCGTATGGAACGCAATATGATTTGGCCGTGCAGCAGAACGGAGAAAAAGTGATCCGCGAAATGGTCAAGCTCGATTTGCTGCGGACGAAAGCGGCCGTTGAAGACATAAAAGTGACGGAGAAAGAGCTGAAGGAGTATTATGACAACTACAAGCCGAAAATTCGTGCCAGCCATATTTTGGTCAAAGATGAAAAAACAGCAAAAGAAGTAAAGGCGAAGCTTGATAAAGGCGAGGATTTCGCCAAGTTGGCCAAAGAATACTCCCAAGATCCAGGCTCGGCGTCCAACGGCGGCGATTTAGGCTGGTTTGGCCCAGGGAAAATGGTCAAGGAGTTTGAAGAAGCCGCCTATAAGCTGAAAGTCGGCGAAGTGAGCGATCCGGTGAAAACGGATTACGGCTACCATATCATTAAAGTGACGGACAAAGAAAAGAAAAAGTCGTTCAACGAAATGAAAGACGAAATTGCGTTTGAAGTCAAACGGAACAAGCTTGATCCTGCGACGATGCAGTCAAAAGTGGACAAATTGGTGAAAGATGCCGGTGTTGAGATCAAAGACAAAGATTTGCAAGATGTGATCGAGCAGCAAGGAAAACAGTAAAAAAACGGAAGCAGAACATCCCTGCTTCCGTTTTTTTATTTGTGGGCTTGACCTTTCTGCTGTTCAACAACGGGAGATCAGCCGAGCTGCTCGCGAATGGCGGCCGCGATCGCCTGCAGGTCAGCAGGCGTATAGTCGCTTGCATGCGACTTCCAGACCGCGCCAAACCCATCCCCTTTGCCGTAGCGTGGAATGAGGTGAAGATGGTAATGGAACACCGTCTGCCCCGCTTGCTCGCCATTGTTGTTCAATAAGTTGAGCCCGACGGGGGAAAACGCTTTATTCAGCGCGTTGGCGATTACCGGCACGGCGCGAAACAGACGGCCGGCTGCCTCCGGCGTAAGCGTAAAAACGTTTTCTGTATGTACTTTTGGGATGACAAGCGTATGCCCTTTCGTTACTTGGCTGATGTCCAAAAAGGCAAGCACATGCTCGTCTTCGTACACTTTCGCCGCCGGCAACTCACCGTTGACGATTTTGCAAAAAATGCAATCACTCATAGGAACGGTCACCCTTTCCTTTCGTTTTCTTCATTTTACCATAAAAAAACCGGGATGTAATCCCGCATGCGGTTACATCCCGGCTGGTGAAAAGGGGAGAGGATGATTCAATCAAATGTGCGTTTGATGAACACCCCATTTGCGACAAAGTCGTTTAGGCGTGAGCGCTTCCTTTGTTCAACGCGACCATCCCCTTTGGACAGGTTCGTTGCTTCTCAGCAACAGACAGATGGCCCTTGTTCATGAACGGTTTACAACGTCTTGCGGCTCACAACGGTGTCTTTGACGAACACCCCATTTCAGATGGATCGTTCATCAGCCTTTGCTTGGTGAATCCCCATCCCCTCTTCGCTATTTATCATGCCCGCAGAGGCAGTGTTTATGCAGGGAGGGGCAACAAACTTTTTTGGTAAAAACCGCTTCTCTTTGGTACAATGGGGGCAAAAGCCATTTCGCGGTGGAAGGGGTTAGCGGACGATGGCGCTTTTGCAAGTGGATCATATATCCGGAGGGTATACAGCGCAAAACGTGCTTGAGGATGTGACATTTTCGGTTGAGCGCGGCGAAATAGTGGCCTTGATTGGCTTGAACGGGGCCGGGAAAAGCACGACAATCAAACATATTATCGGTTTGATGGAGCCGCGCCGCGGGACGGTTTCGATCAACGGCTATACGCTCGCGGCCGAGCCGGAGGCGTACCGGAAGCAGTTTGCCTTTATTCCGGAAACGCCGGTGTTGTATGAAGAACTGACATTGGAAGAACACTTGCGTCTAGCGGCGATGGCGTACGGGTTGAGCGAGGCGGAATACGAACGCCGCCTTCCTCCCTTGCTTCGCGAGTTCCGCCTCGAGCGGCGTCTTTCTTCGTTTCCGGCCCATTTTTCCAAAGGGATGAAACAAAAAGTGATGATCGTTTGCGCCTTTTTGCTTGAACCGCCTCTTTATATGATCGACGAGCCGTTTCTTGGCCTTGATCCGCTTGCGATTCATGCGCTGCTCGAGCGGATGAATGAACAAAAGGCGAAGGGAGCCGGCATTTTGTTATCAACCCATATTTTAGCAACGGCCGAGCGGTATTGCGACTCGTTTGTCATTTTGCACCAAGGGCGCGTGAAAGCGAAAGGAACACTTGATGACATCCGCCGCCAGTCCGGGTTGAAACATGCGACGCTTGATGAGGTGTACATTGAATTAACAAAGGATGATGCGCCATGATGGACGCCGGCAAGCTTTGGCAGGAGCGCTTTCGAGCGGAGGAGAGGCGAAGGCTCCGGTACTTGCGTTACATGTTCAATGACCATTTGCTTGTCGGCCTGTTCATCGTGTTGGGCTGGGCGGCGGTCGTGTATAAACGCTCGATCGAACAGCTCCCCCCCTCATTTCCGTACCCAGCCATCGCTGCGGCGGTGTTTGGTTGGGCGGCGGCGTCAGGCTCGGTGCGCACCTTGTTTCGTGAAGCGGATATGGTGTTTTTGCTGCCGGCCGAGCGCCGGCTGCGTCCATATATTCGCCGGGCGTTTGTTTTCTCTGCAGTGTGGCACTCCTACGGCCTATGTTTGCTTCTTTTGGCGGCCGGACCGCTCCATGTCCGGTTTTCGCCGGTGCCGTGGCCGCTCTTTTTGCTCGGCATCGTCTGTTTAAAACTATGGAATTTATGGGCGAGTTGGAAGGGGAATTACATCGCTGAACCGTCGTTTCATCGTTGGAGCGCGCTTGTCCGCTTGGGCGCATCGGCGCTTGTCGTGTACTTTTGGTTGGCGGCGGCGCCGTGGCCGTTTTTCGGAACGGTCGCTGCGTTGATGGCCGCTCTTTCCGTCTGCTTATGGCGGTGGACAGAAGGGGAAACATGGAAGTGGGAGCGGCTCATCGCCGAAGAGCAGCGCGCAGCCCGATTGTTTTACCGGGTGGCCAACTTGTTCACGGACGTTCCGGAATGGCGGGAGACGGCGAAGCGGCGGCGTTGGCTCGACCCGTTGCTGGCCTTTATTCCGTACGGGCCGCGGCACGTCTTTTTCCATTTGTATGCACGCACGTTTTTGCGCGCCGGCGAGTACGCAGGGCTGTATGTGCGGCTAACCGCCATCGGATGCGTCGTGCTCGCGGCGGCCGACCATGAATACATGCGGGCGGCCACGGTGCTTTTGGTGTTGTATGCGACCGCTGTTCAATTGGCGGCGCTTCCTCATCGCCACCGTTATTCGCTATGGACGCGGCTGTACCCGCTGCCGCGGACGGAATCGCCCGCCGCTGCCATGCGGCTGTTCGCCATCTTGCTCATCGCGCAAAATACGTTGTTTCACCTTGTATTGGCTGCTGTCTCCCCCTGTTTTCTTTGGCTTGCCACTTGGGTGGGCGGAAACGCGTGGGGGATCTGGGCGGCCGGGCGCTATGGACGCCCGCGCCGGAGGGCCAACGCCGGCTATTAGCGCTTTTCGAGCCAAGGCCGGCGTCTTTCTTTTTTGAAAGGGGCGACGGAAAGCCCTTAACGTGCTGTTTCTGCTTGATGCTCTCCCAGCGCAGCGCTTCTTTTTTGTTTCACACCTTCTTTCCCGCTTCATATGCTGTAGTACACCAGCCCAGGCGCATGTCCGGCGGGCCGGGCTGGAAGTTGGGGGAAAGGGGATTGTGTATGGGTGTAGAGCTTGTGGCGCTGCACTGGATTTACTTGCTGTTTATCATGCTCATCATTGGGTTTATGGTTGCCCGCAAAGATACATCGCTCGTTTGCATTGCTGGGATCTTTTTGTTGGCGGCGGTCGCTACCCATTCACTGAGCGCGGCAGTCATCGGGGTGTTTAACAGTTTTATTTACGCCATTACCGAATTGCTGCCGCCGATTTTGGTCATCTCAATCATTGTGTCGATGAGCAAAGTGTTGTCGGCGACCGGCATCAATGATGTCATGGTATCGCCGTTTGTCCGCTTGATCCGCACGCCGGCTTGGGCGTATTGGACGATCGGGATTTTGATGATGGTCATCTCCTGGTTTTTCTGGCCGTCTCCAGCCGTTGCCTTAATGGGGGCGGTGCTGTTGCCGGCAGCGGTCCGGGTGGGCTTGCCGGCGTTAGGAGCGGCGATGGCGATGAACTTGTTTGGGCATGGCATCGCGCTTTCCGGCGATTTCATCATTCAAGGGGCGCCGAAACTGACCGCCGATGCAGCCGGCCTGCCGGTTGGCGACGTCATCGCCGCTAGTGTGCCGCTCGTGTTTGTCATGGGGGCGGTCACGACCGTCACCGCGTTTTATTTGCTGCGCCGCGACATGAAGCAAGGACGTTTGGCGGTCGGCGATGCAGAAATCGCTGCTGCCACGGATTCGGCGCTCGAAAAAACGGAAGGACTGCTCGCCGAGACGGCGAAAAAATGGCTGGCGCTGTTGATTCCGGTGTTGTTTGCCCTTGACGTCATCGCGATGTTTTATTTGCGCTTGCAAGGCGGCGAGGCGACAGCCTTAGTCGGCGGAACCGCGATTTTTATTTTGATCCTCATATCCGTTTTAGCCCACCGGCAAGAGAGCTTTTCTGAAGTGACCAATTACTTTATTGAAGGATTTCAGTTCGGATTTAAAGTGTTCGGTCCTGTCATTCCGATTGCCGCCTTTTTCTATCTTGGCGATGCCGGATTTGTAAAAATTATCGGCGACTACTTGCCGCAGGCGTCACAGGGCATTGTCAACGATTTAGGGGTCGCCTTGGCTCATGCAGTGCCGCTGAACAACGAAATCGGGGCAGTGACGCTCACGATTGTCGGGGCGATTACCGGTCTTGACGGTTCCGGGTTTTCCGGCATCTCGCTCACTGGTTCGGTCGCCCATTTGTTTGCGCTCGCCATTGGCGGCGGGGCGGCCACGTTAACGGCGCTCGGCCAGATCGCTGCCATTTGGGTCGGCGGCGGCACGCTTGTTCCGTGGGCGCTCATCCCGGCCGCGGCCATTTGCGGCGTCGATCCGTTTGAGTTGGCGCGGCGCAACTTGATTCCGGTAGCGGTCGGTCTGGCGGTCACAACCGTTGTCGCCATGTTTCTGATCTGACGAAAAAAGCTGTCCTGTGCGGCCAGGGCAGCTTTTTTGGTATAATGGTCATAGGCTGAAAATCGGTCGATTTTTTGACAGTTTGTTTCCTTCTCTATACATAGAGCGGGGAAACCTGTATAGTGAAAAATAGATAAGCAAAAAATCGGAAACGGACAGCTCGATTGGGGAAAAGAAAGGCGGATGGAGATGACAAGACGGATCAACGATACATTTTTGCGCGCCTGCCGCGGCGAGAAAACGGATTATGTGCCGGTCTGGTACATGCGGCAAGCCGGCCGGTCGCAGCCGGAGTACCGGGCGCTGAAAGAAAAATACTCGCTGTTTGAGATTACGCATGAACCGGAGCTGTGCGCCTATGTCACGAGGCTTCCGGTCGAACAATACGGCGTTGATGCCGCGATTTTATATAAAGACATTATGACGCCGCTGCCGGCGATTGGCGTTGATGTTGAGATTCAGGGCGGCATCGGGCCGGTGATCGCCAATCCGATTCGCTCGCTTCAAGACGTCGAACGGCTCGGGGAGATCGATCCGGAACATGATGTGCCATACGTGCTGGAGACGATCCGGTTGCTTGTCAACGAGCAGCTTGACGTGCCGCTCATCGGGTTTGCTGGTGCGCCGTTTACGTTGGCGAGCTACATGATTGAAGGCGGACCATCAAAAAATTACCATAAAACAAAAGCGTTTATGTATGCGGAACCGAAGGCATGGTTTGCCTTAATGGACAAACTCGCCGAGATGACGATCCGCTACGTGCGGTCGCAAATTCAGGCCGGGGCGAGCGCGGTGCAGATTTTTGATTCTTGGGTCGGAGCGGTGAATGCGGACGATTACCGGGCGTTTATTAAGCCGGCGATGGCGCGCATTTTTGCCGCTTTGCGCGAGGAAGGCGTGCCGCTCATTATGTTTGGCGTCGGGGCGGGCCATTTGGTGCGCGAGTGGAACGATTTGCCGCTTGATGTCATCGGCCTTGATTGGCGGCTGTCAATTCGGGAGGCGCGCCGCCAAGGCATTGTGAAAGCCATCCAAGGCAACTTGGATCCGGCGGTGTTGCTCGCTCCATGGAATGTGATCGAAGAGCGGGTGAAACGCATTTTGGACGAGGGGATGGAGCAGCCGGGCTATATTTTTAACCTGGGACATGGCATTTTCCCTGATGTGCAGCCGGCGACTTTGAAGCGGCTGACGGCTTTTATCCATGAGTATACTTCAGCAAAGTAAACGAGGTGCAACACAATGAAGAACATTGTCGGACTGCTTGTGATGGCGTACGGCACGCCGTACAAGGAAGACGATATTGAACGGTATTATACGCATATCCGCCACGGGGGGAAGCCGCCGCAAGAACAAATCGAGGATTTAAAAGCGCGCTACCGGGCGATCGGCGGCCTGTCGCCGCTTGCGAAAATTACGGAAGAGCAGGCGAAACGGCTCGAGGAGCGGCTGAACGAAGTGCAAGATGAAGTCGAGTTTCGCATGTATTTAGGGCTCAAACATATTGAGCCGTTCATTGAGGATGCCGTCGAGCGCATGCATGATGACGGCATCAAAGAAACGGTTGGGATCGTCCTAGCCCCTCATTATTCCACATTCAGCATCCGCTCGTACAACGAGCGGGCGAAAGCGGCGGCGGAAAAGCTTGGCGGCCCGGTTATTTATACGATTGACCAGTGGTATGACGAGCCGAAGTTTTTGCAATATTGGTCCGAACGAGTGAGAGCCATTTTTGATGCCATGCCGGAACAAGAGCGGGAACGGGCGGTGTTGATCGTCTCGGCCCATAGTTTGCCGAAAAAAATCATTCAAGCGGGCGACCCATATCCAGAACAGCTCCAAGACACAGCCGAACGTATTGCCAAACAAGCCGGCGTCTCGCATTACGCCGTCGGCTGGCAAAGCGCCGGCAGCACGCCGGAGCCATGGCTTGGCCCGGACGTGCAAGATTTGACGCGCCAGCTCCATGAAGAGCACGGCTATACGTCGTTCGTTTATGCGCCGGTCGGTTTTGTCGCCGACCATTTGGAAGTGTTGTATGACAACGATATTGAATGCAAGCAAGTAACCGAAGAAATTGGCGCCCGCTATTACCGGCCGGAGATGCCGAATACCGATCCGCTGTTTATTGATGCATTGGCGACGGTCGTGTTAAAGCGGCTCGCAAAAGAAGGCGGTAAGCATGAGTGAAGGAAAACGGACGGTTGTGATTATCGGCGGCGGCATTACGGGTCTCGCGGCCGCCTACTACTTGCAAAAAGCGGCTAAAGAACAGCAACTGCCAGTGACGTGTAAACTTGTCGAGGCGACGCACCGGCTCGGCGGAAAAGTGCAGACGGTCGTTCGTGACGGTTTTGTCATTGAACGGGGGCCGGACTCGTTTTTGGCGCGGAAAACGAGCGCATTCCGCCTTGTGAAAGAAGTCGGGCTCGAACGGGAAATCGTTCATAATGCGAACGGAAAGTCGTACATTTTGGTCAATGGCAAGCTGCACCCGATTCCAGGCGGAGCGGTGATGGGCATCCCGACGCGCATCGCCCCGTTTGTGGCGACCGGGTTGTTTTCGCCGGCCGGCAAGCTGCGGGCGGCGCTCGACTTCGTGCTGCCGCCGGTGAAAACAGCCGGTGATATGCCGCTTGGCCGCTTTTTTCGCCGCCGTTTAGGCGATGAAGTGGTGGACAATTTGATCGAACCGCTGCTGTCTGGCATTTACGCCGGCGACATCGACGAAATGAGCTTAATGGCAACGTTCCCGCAGTTTTTTCAGCTGGAACAAAAATACGGCAGCCTCGTTCGCGGTGCGAAACGGACGACGCCAAAGGAACAGAAGGAGCGAAAAGGGGCATTTCAGACGTTAAAAACCGGCTTGCAGTCGCTCGTCGAAGAGTTGGAAAAGCGGCTTGAGCCAGGCAGCGTCGTCAAAGGGGCGCGCGTCGAGCGGATCATCCGCGTCGGTTCAGCGTATCAGCTGCGGTTCAGCAATGGTGAAACGTGGGAGGCGGACAGCGTCATTGTTGCGGTGCCGCACCATGTCGTGCCGGATATGTTCGCTGATTATCCGTTTTTTGCCCCGTTTCGGTCCGTGCCGCTGACGTCGGTGGCAACGGTCGCGCTTGCTTTTCCAGAGGAAGCGATCCGTCAAGATATTGACGGCACTGGGTTTGTTGTCTCGCGCCGCAGCGATTACACGCTGACGGCGTGCACGTGGACGCACAAAAAATGGCCGTACACGGCTCCGCCCGGCAAAGCGCTGCTGCGCGGCTATGTCGGACGCCCGGGCGATGAGGAGATCGTCGATCAACCGGATGACGAGATTGTCCGCGTTGTGTTGGATGATTTAAGTAAAGTGATGAAAATTGACGGCCGGCCGGAGTTTGCCGTCATCTCCCGGTGGAAGCGGGCGATGCCGCAATATACAGTCGGGCATCGCGAGCGGCTGGCGAAAATTAAGCAACAGATGGCGGCTGAGTTGCCGGGAGTGTTTTTGGCCGGTAGCTCGTATGAAGGGCTCGGGCTGCCGGATTGCATCGACCAAGGAGAGAAGGCGGTCGGTGATGTGCTTGACTACTTGCGCCAAACGGAATAACACCAGCCGGTCGGGATGTACAGCCGCGCCCATTAGCGGGCCGCCTTGTACCGTTAGGCGGCCCGTGTATTCCGTTGTCCGGCCGCGCTGTTCCCTAGAACAAGGGGTGCCGCCGTTTCGGGAAGCTGAGCGGCGTTTTTAAGGGCTTTACGGGAAAACGGCCGCATAGTATAATGGATACGAATTGACTGAATCGTTCATTTAGTCAAATTAAAGGATGAGGCCAATGGCAAGCGACCGTAAACGGCAAATTATCGAGGCGGCAACTCAATCGTTTGCGGCATTCGGCTACAAGGCGACGACGATGGAACAAATCGCCAAGCTCGCCAATGTCGGCAAGGGAACGATTTATACGTTTTTTTCCGTGAAAATAATGAATCCATGAGCGGTTATTTTCATGCTTGGGTGGCGAGTAAAAGCTTACTCATGGATGTTTTTTGTGTAAAAAAAAACGCCCCCACACGGGGGGCATTAAAGCAAAAAAGGCAGGTTGCATCGGGGAACAGCCTATTGCCGGCGGGGCAGCCGGCATCGTGACGCAAGGGCAGCGTCCGCTCACCTAGTGGCGGTAAGCGGTGCCAAGGCAGTCAGAGCATGTGTTGCCGTAGCACTCGTGCTGCTCGTCGATCGTTTTGCCGCATTGCGAGCACTTTTTCGGTGCTATGTTTTTGAAAAATTCTAACACTTTCATCAACATTGTGATCCCCTCCGTTGTCTTGGTGATTTCATTGTATTATAACACAGATAAAAATGTCAATAGGTGTTTTAAAACAACATCAACAAAGATGAAAAAAAGGCAGCCGTCGTGTATGATGAAGACAAAATGGGTGGAAGGAGAGGAAAGGGAATGAAAGTGACAGTCATCGGCTATTGGGGAGGGTTTCCCGCCGCCAATGAAGCGACATCCGCTTATTTGTTTGAGCATGACGGGTTTCGCATGCTTGTCGACTGCGGAAGCGGGGCGCTCGCCAAGCTGCAAAACTACACGGCTGTAGAAAACTTGGATGCGGTTGTCGTCTCCCACTATCACTATGATCATATCGCCGATATCGGCCCGCTCCAATATGCGCGCCTCATTCATAAAAATGTAGGGGCGGATTTGCCGGTGCTGCCGATTTACGGCCACCAAGAAGATGAGGCGGCCTTCGCCCGCCTGACGCATAGCGGCATTACGGAAGGGATTCCTTATGATCCGGCCAAGGTGCTTGCGGTCGGTCCGTTTTCGCTTTCATTTTTGAAAACAGTCCATCCGGTTCCGTGTTATGCGATGCGCATCACTGCCGGCGGCAACACGGTCGTGTACACGGCTGATTCGAGCTACATGCCGGAATTTACACCGTTTGCAAAAGGAGCTGACTTGCTCATTTGCGAGTGCAATTTTTACGCTGGACAAAACGCGGCGCCGGCCGGCCATATGACGAGCGAGGAAGCGGCGGCCATCGCCGAGGGGGCGGGCGTTGGTGAACTATGGTTGACGCACTTGCCGCACATTGGCAGGCACGAACAGCTCGTTGAAGAAGCGGAGCGGACGTTCCGCGGCGTTATTCGCCTCGCCCGCACCGGCTTAGTGTGGGCACAGTAGCGAAAAGCAGCGAAAAAAACGGCGAGGGAAGCGCTTTTGCTCGTCCTTCGCCGTTATTTTTTTATAATAAATTATAGTTCGAATTTTTTTACTTGAAAAATGAATGGTCATTCATTCATTTTTAAGGGGGAGATTGGATGAACTTAACGACGCGGTTGGCGCAAATCGCTAAACAACTACCGGACAAAGAAGCGTACGTGTTTATGGGGGAACGATGCACGTATCAACAATTGGACGCCGCTGTGTCTCGGTTTGCCGACGGATTGGCGCAGCTTGGCATTCGCCGGGGGGATCACATCGCCTTATTGCTTGGCAATTTGCCGCAATTTGTCATCGGCCTGTACGGGGCGCTGCGGCTCGGAGCGACCGTCATCCCGATCAATCCGATTTATACGCCGGAAGAAATTGGGTATATTTTGCTTAATGGCGACGTCAAAGCGGTAATCGGGCTCGATTTGCTCGCTCCGCTCTTTGCCGGGGCGAAGCAGCGCCTGCCTTTGCTGAAGCAGGCCATCGTTTGTGAAACGCCGCAAGGAAAGGAAAAAGGGATTTCGCTGTCCGATGAAATAAAATCGTTTGCAGAAGTGTTGGCTGCCGGCGAAGTCGGTGAACTTGTTGTGCGCGGCCCGAACGTCATGAAAGGGTACTACAAAATGCCGGAAGAAACGGCGGCTGCCTTGCGCGATGGCTGGCTGCACACCGGCGATTTGGCGCGATGGATGAGGAGGGCTATTTCTACATCGTCGACCGGAAAAAAGAGATGATCATCGTCGGCGGCTACAATGTATATCCGCGTGAGGTCGAGGAAGTGCTGTACAGTCATCCAGGCGTCGTCGAAGCCGCTGTGATCGGCGTGCCGGATCCGGATTACGGCGAGGCGGTGCTGGCGTTTGTACAGAGGAAAAAACGGAAAGCAGCACAGCTTGAGAGGGGAGAGACGGTTGCTGGAGCTAAAACGAATTACAAAAGTATTTAACGAAGGAACTGCTGATGAAAAAGTCGCCTTGCGGGGGATTGATTTAACGCTGGCCCCCGGCGATTTTGTCACGGTCATCGGCAGCAACGGCGCCGGAAAGTCGACGTTGATGAATATCATTTCCGGCCGGCTGTCCCCTGATACGGGTGAAGTGTGGATCAACGGCCGCAACGTCACGGCGCTCAAAGAACATGCCCGCGCCCGCTACATCGGCCGCGTGTTTCAAGATCCGATGGCCGGCACCGCCCCCCATATGACGATCGAGGAAAATTTGGCGCTCGCTTACAACCGAACAAGACGGCGCACGCTGCGTCTTGGTGTAACAAGAGAAAAGCGAAAGTGGTTTCGGGAAACGCTGCAAACGCTCCATTTAGGGCTCGAAGACCGGCTCGCCGCTAAAGTCGGCCTTCTCTCCGGCGGGGAGCGGCAGGCGCTTTCACTGTTGATGGCCACATTCACAAAGCCGGATGTGCTTTTGCTTGATGAACATACCGCCGCCCTCGACCCGGCGCGGGCCGAGCTTGTCACCGAATTGACGAAGGAAATTGTCAGACAGCATCAGTTGACGACGCTGATGGTCACGCACAATATGGAGCAGGCGATTCGCCTTGGCAACCGGCTCATCATGATGGATGGCGGGCAAATTATTTTCACGGCCGCGGGAGAGGAAAAAGAAAAATTGACAGTCGAGCGGCTGTTGGAAGAGTTTCAGCGCATCCGCGGCAGCCGGTTTGCGAGCGACCGCGCTGTACTCGGTTCATAAAACGAAACGAGGTGCCCCAACGTTGCGGGCGCCTCATTTTCGGTGCAATGGAACGGGTCAAGCGGTTGGAAGCGGCTTGGTCGCCTTTTGATAGGCGGCTTGCAGCGCTTTCGTCACGTCCCCCGGTTCGCCGTTTCCGATCAATGTTTCTTCTACTTGGACGATCGGAGTGATCGCCGAGGTGGTGCTCGTCAAAAACAATTCATCGGCTTCGGCGAGACTGCTGACGGAAAACGCCTTTTCGATGAACGGAATGCCAAGTTCAGCGCAAAATTCCTTCACTTTGGTGCGGACGATGCCGTTTAAAATCCGCTCCGTCGCTGGGTGAGTATAGACGGTTTTGTGTTTGACAAGGAAAATGTTCGATGAACTTCCCTCGGTCACGACGCCGTCGCGGTGGAGAATCGCTTCAAACGCTCCGCGCTCGACGGCTTCTTGTTTTGCAAGTACGTTCGGCAGCAAGTTCAAGCTTTTAATGCAGCAGTACTCCCAGCGGACGTCTTTGGTCAAAATCGCGCGCACGCCGCGCGCCATTTCCTCCGTTTTTCGCGCCATCGGCTGAATGTAGGCGTACAAATTCGGCCGGTTTTCGGCCGGAAATGCATGGCTGCGCGGGAAGCTCCCTCGCGTCACTTGCAAATACAAAATGGCATCTTCTCGCACATCGTTCATGCGGCGCAGCTGCTCGAGCCGCTCAGCCAACTCTTCATGGCTGAACGGAACGGCGAGGCGAATGGCCGCCGCCGAGCGGTATAGGCGGTCTAGATGTTCATGGAGCCAGATGTACGTGCCGCTGTATAGACGAACGACTTCGTAGACGCCGTCGCCAAACTGCAAGCCGCGTTCTTCCATCGGATAGGCAACTTGTTCGGAACGAAGGAGGCCGCGTTCGGTCAAAACATATGCTTTTACGGTCATGGACGTGCACTCCTTTTCTTGTGACAAATCGATCGTCAATCAATTTGATTATATCATAGAGGAAAAAAAAACTGTGATGGATTTTCGGGTTACGAAACATCGTTCTTTTTTGCATAATGGAGCTATTAATCTAGCAAGACGGGGGGATGATCAGTGGAAACGACATGGGAAGCTAGCAAGATGGCGCCGTTTCGCCAAGGAGTGCAAGCGGGGGTGGCGATCGCCATTGGCTATACGCCGATTGCGCTCGCTTTTGGACTACTCGCCAAGACGACCGGGCTGATGCTTGGCGAAACGGTGCTGATGAGCCTTGTTGTCTTTGCTGGCGCTTCGCAATATATTGCCCTCAGTTTGATTGCCGCCGGCACCGGGGCGTTGGAAATCGTGTTGACGACGTTTATTTTAATTCTATCGGCACGTTTGTTCTTCACTTGTCGAAAGGATGGTCGATCGTGTTGGCTACGTTGCTGTCGGCTGTCATCGTTCAATGGCTGGCGAAAGAAGGAGGAAACGGCGATGAATAGCACGATCGTCTGGATGATCATCGGCATGGGAGTCGTGACGTACTTGCCCCGCCTGCTGCCGTTTGTGCTGCTCGGCCGCATCCAGCTGCCGCCGTTTTGGCAAGGGGTGCTGAAAAACGTGCCGTATGCAGTGCTTGGGGCGCTCATTATTCCTGACGTTTTTTTCATCCAAGATGATGTTGTGTTCGGAGCCATTGGTTTTGCGGCGGCTGTCATCGCGGCTTGGTTCGGGGCCAATGTCATGGTCGTCGTTCTTGCCGCGGTTGCGGTCCTCAGTCTGTATTCGCTCGTCGTTTGAATGATGCTGTCTTTGGCAAGGGGGCAAAAGGCGCTGGATTTCCCTGGAACACACATCATCCAGCACAAACAGGTGTCCCGAGTGATCGGGACACCTGTTTGTTGCGGCGATATTACGGCAACTCATTCATAATGGTTTCATATACGTCATCGACGTGAAACCGCGAAGTCCCCATCCCGACCTGCTCAATGACGCGGCCATCGCGGTCAAGCAAGTACGCGAGCGCTGTATGCACAATCATCCCGTTGCCCGGGTCTCGGTATTGAAAATCGAAGGCGTCGGCTGTTTTTTTTGTTTCGTCCTCGCTGCCGCGCAAAAATACCCAGCCTTGCCCGTCGCCGGTTACGCCAAACGTGCGGGCATATGTTTGCAGCTTTTCTTTCGTGTCGCGGGCCGGATCAATCGTGATGGTGATAAATTCGACATCCCGCCCAAATACACCGGCGCTTTCCAGCCGGTCGCGCAGTTTCGCCATTTGCATTGTCGTATTCGGACAAATATCTGGACAGTTTGTATAAATAAACTCAACGAGCCGCACTTTCGGCGGCAAGTCGCCGAACGCATACGGACGCCCCCAGGCAGTTTCCATTGTGACATCATGGGGAAGGCGCGCGGTAGATGGCTTATAAACGGTAAAGTAAAAGATGCCGGCGCCGATTCCGAACAGTACGAGGCACGCTGCTATCGTATACCACTTTCTCATTCCCATCACTCCTCTATTCATGATCATACCAAAAGTAAGGATAGGAAAACGGTGTTGTTTACGAACAGTTTGTGTCTATTTTCCTAATTCAAAAAAGCTTGCATTTTTTTGTTATATAATAAAACCGTAAATAAAAATGATGTATTATAACAAAGAGATGGGGGAAGGAAAAATGGCGTCATTTGCTGAACGTGTCCGACAATTAGAGGAAAGCTGGAAAAATGAAGAGCGCTGGAAAGGGATCGTCCGCCCGTACAGCGCCGAAGATGTCATTAAACTGCGCGGCTCGATCGATATTGAGCATACGCTCGCTCGGCGCGGCGCAGAAAAACTATGGAAACTGCTCCATACCGAAGACTATGTCCACGCGCTTGGTGTGTTGACGGGGAATCAGGCCGTGCAACAAGTGAAAGCCGGGTTGAAAGCCATTTATTTAAGTGGATGGCAGGTGGCAGCCGACGCCAACCTCGCCGGGCAAATGTATCCGGACCAAAGCTTGTATCCGTCCAACAGTGTTCCGCACGTCGTCAAACGCATTAATCAGGCGTTGCAGCGCGCTGATCAAATTCAATATTTGGAAGGTAGTGGAGACATCGACTACTTTGTTCCGATCGTGGCTGATGCCGGGGCGGGGCAAGCTGCTGGCCTATAACTGCTCACCGTCGTTCAACTGGAAGAAAAAATTGGACGATGAAACGATCGCCAAATTCCAGCAAGAGCTCGGCAAAATGGGGTACAAGTTCCAGTTCGTTACTCTGGCTGGATTCCACGCGCTCAACTACAGCATGTTTGAACTGGCGCGCGGCTACAAAGAACGCGGCATGGCTGCATACGCCGAACTGCAGCAAGCAGAATTTGCCGCTGAAAAATATGGCTACACTGCAACGCGCCATCAACGCGAAGTCGGCACCGGCTATTTTGATGAAGTCGCCCAAGTCATCTCCGGCGGTCAAGCATCCACCGTCGCCTTGAAAGGATCGACGGAAGAGGAGCAGTTTACGACCGCTTGACGGCGGCTATTGCCGTATATCGACGGAAGCCCGGTTTGACCGGGCTTTTTTGCGTATAAAAGGAAAAAGCTGGCGCACTCTATAGACGGAGGGAGGCGATGAAATGGAAAAGAAAAAAGATAGTCTGCCGGAGCTAATCCCTGCCGAATTCCGCGTCAGCACCGATCTCCATTTTGAACAATCGTGGATGAACGAGGAAACGTATGCAGGCGATTCGGTCGGCGAACATACGGCGCTCGAGCAAGCGAACGAGTATTTAGCAATGAAAGAAATCGGCCAGACGTTTGAAAACTCCTGACAATGCCCATGACGATCGTCATGGGATTTTTTGCGCAAAAAAACGCTGGCTTTTTTAAAAATATAGAAAAATATAACTATTGGTGGTATGATAGGAGTGGTGAGTTCGTTGAGAGGAGATGAGACGATGAAAGTAAATGAATTTATCATCCTAAACCATTTCGTCGTGAGCCGTTATACGATGGCGATTCTCCCTTATTTGTTGAACAATGACCTGTATGCAAAGGTCGTCGAGGAAGATGGCGAGTACATTGTCAAACAAACGCCCCTCGACATTATTAGACATAGCTGCGATTATTATGGCTGCAGCTTTCAAGGCAGAAAAGAGGGAACAAAGGCCGTGATCGGCATCACCCACAAAGCGCCGATCGCCATTGAACCGTCCAACGAAATTTACTTCTTTCCCACCGCTTCCCCGAAAGATTCCTGCTGTGTTTGGCTGTCGCATATGCATGTCTATCGGTATGAGCCTGCGAAATATGAGCGGACGGTTGTATACTTCCGCAACGGGAAAAGCGTTGTCCTCGATGTGTCCTGCAAATCTTTCATCAACCAATTGCACCGAACAGCCCAGCTGCGGACGAAACTGTCGGAGCGAATGGAGGCGAGAGAGCGCAAACTGCAATACATATATCGCATGCAGCAAGAAAAGCATGTGACGGAATAACCGCCATGATAAAAAATGGGTTTTCACAAGCAAAAGTTCAAATTGCGCGGCCGAGCGTGTAAAATAAAAATATAAACGGCATTTGAATGGAGAAAGAAAGATGAATATGGAAAATTTGAAACAATGGCTCACGCTCGACCACGTGCTTTCCTTACTCGACCATTACCGTTCCTTCGGCATATTTCCCGGCATTGCGGCGACGCTGCTCGAGTCGTTTTTTCCGATTTTGCCGATGGTTGTGTTTGTGATGGCGAACGCAGCGGCATTCGGGTTGTGGAAAGGGTTTTTCATTTCTTGGATTGGCGCTTCGCTCGGCTCGCTCATCGTCTTTTGGCTGACGCGGAAGATCGGCCAGCAGCGTTTCTTTCATTTTGTCCGCCGCCATCCAAAAGTGCGCCAGTTTATGCACTGGATTGAACGGCACGGATTCGGGCCGCTGTTTTTGCTGTATTGCTTTCCTTTCACCCCGTCGGCGCTTGTCAATATCGTTGCCGGTCTGTCACGCATCAGCCGCCAGCAGTTTGTATTAGCGGTCTTGCTTGGAAAGATGATCATGATTTTTACGATCAGCTTTATCGGGTATGACTTGGTGGCGCTTGTCCGCCAGCCGTTGCGTACGGCGGCGATCGCTGTTGTTGTGCTGCTGCTTTGGTATGCGGGAAAACGAGTAGAGGCAAGATTTTCGTTGACGGAAAAACAACGCAGCGAGGAGGACAGGGAGTGACCAAACGGAAACAAGGAAAGAAGCGGGGACGCCGCTGGCCATGGCTCGCCGCTGTCGGGTTTGTCGCCATGCTCCGTTTTTTCGTTTTCAGCAATTATATGGTGGAAGGAAAGTCAATGATGCCGACGCTGCAAAGCGGCAATTTGCTGATCGTCAATAAGATCCGTTATGAAATTGCCCCGATTCATCGGTTTGATGTCGTCGTGTTTCACGCCAATCAAAAGGAAGATTACGTGAAACGGGTCATCGGGTTGCCGGGGGATCGGATCGAGTACAAAAACGATGTGCTGTATATTAACGGTCGACAGGTCGATGAACCGTATTTGCGGCCGTATAAGCAGCAACTCCTTAGCGGGAAGCTGACAGGCGGTTTTACCCTTGAAGAGGTGACGGGAGAAAAGCGGGTGCCGGCTGGCTGCATTTTTGTCCTTGGCGACAATCGGCTCAGCAGTTGGGACAGCCGCCATTTCGGCTTCGTCAAAATCAGCCAAGTGGTCGGCAAGGTAGACCTCCGCTATTGGCCGTTTCGGGAGATTGCTTTCCATTTTTGAGAAAATGGCGCATCGAGGTGCGGCGACGGTTTTGCCTAAGGGAGCGGTTGCTTTCAAGGAAGGCAGTTTTTCTTTACCAAATACGAACATATGTGCTAAAATAGAAAAGATAAAGGAAACGAATGGTGGTGATCGCCGTGTCGCTTCGCTTTTTGCTTGGACGATCGGGAAGCGGGAAGACGGCTATGTGTCTTGCGGAAATCCGCCGCAAGCTGCAGGAAGATCCGAGAGGAAAGACGATTGTTTACCTCGTTCCGGAGCAGATGACGTTTCAATGTGAATACGCCTTAATCCATACCGAGGGAGCAGGAGGAATGATCCGCGCCCAAGTGTTCAGCTTCCCCCGCCTCGCCTGGCGCGTCTTGCAGGAGACGGGAGGCATGAACCGCTACCACGTCCACGATGTCGGCGTGCAAATGATGATTCGCAAAATTATTGAACAGCGGAAACAGGAGCTTAAACTGTTTGGCCGCGCGGCGGACAAAAGCGGTTTTGTCGAGCAGCTGCATGAGATGATCGCCGAATGCAAGCGGTATTGCTTAACGCCGGACGAGCTTCGCCGCCGTGTCGAGGAGCTGGAAAGCGGGCCGAGCCGGCCGGGACGGCGCCTGCTGGCCGATAAGCTCAGCGATGTCGCGCTCGTTTATGCAGAGCTCGAGCGGAGCTTAAGCGGCCATTACCTCGATTCGGAAGATTATTTGCGCCTGCTCGCCGAACAAATCCCCCGCTCCTGCTATTTGCGTGATGCCGATGTTTATATCGACGGATTCCATCATTTTGCCCCGCAAGAATACATAGTGATTGAGCAGCTTCTTCGTCATTGCCGGCGGGTCACCGTTTGCCTGACGGTCGACCGTCCGTATGATGGTGAGATGCCGGACGAGCTCGACTTGTTTTATCTGCCGGCGCAGACGTACCGCCAGTTGCGCGAGCTTGCCTTGGCCAACGATGTTTTGCTTGAAGAGCCGGTCGTGCTCGCGGAAAACCGACGTCATCAAAGCGGGGTGCTCGCCCATCTCGAGGCGCAGTTTCATCGCCGCCCGCTGCCGCCTTACGAAGCGGAAGACGGTGCGGTCTGCCTTTATGAGGCGGCCAACCGCCGCGCAGAACTGGAAGCGGTCGCCCGGGAAATCATCCGCCTTGTCCGCGACGAAGGGGCGCGCTATCGCGACATCGCACTCGTCATCCGCCAAACGGAGGCGTACCGCGACCTTGTGAAGACGGTGTTTTTTGATTTTGGCATCCCGTATTTTATGGATGAAAAAGAGCCGATGCACCATCATCCGCTCATTGAACTTGTGCGCGCTGCTTTGGAAACAATTTCCACAAACTGGCGGTATGAGGCGGTGTTTCGCGCTGTGAAGACGGATTTGCTCTTTCCGTTGGACGGTGACTTGGTCATGTGGCGCGAGGCAGCCGACAAACTCGAAAACTATGTTCTTGCTTATGGGGTGAAGGGGGACAAATGGACGAGCGGCGAGCGCTGGCCGTATCGGCGCTACCGGGCGCTTGACGGGTTGAATGTGCCGCAGACGGATGAAGAACGGCAATTTGAGGACAAGTTGAACGAATGGCGGGAGACGCTGGCCGCCCCGCTCCGCCGCCTTGAGCGCCGTTTGCGCCGGGCTAAGGACGGGCGCGGGTATTGCACGGCGCTATATCTCTTGTTAGAAGAATTGCAGATTCCGAAAAAGCTGGAACAAATGAGCGCGCAGGCGGAAGCGGAAGGCCGCCTCGTGGAAGCGCGCCAGCATGAGCAGGTGTGGAACGCGGTCATCGATTTGCTTGACCAATACGTTGAAATGCTCGGAGCGGAACCGTTGTCGTTAGCCGAATTTGCTAAAATTATCGAGGCCGGGCTTGACCGGCTTGAGTTCTCCCTTGTGCCGCCGGCCATCGATCAAGTGATCGTCGCCCAGCTCGACCGTTCGCGCCTCATCGGCGTGAAGTATGCGTTTGTCATTGGCGCCAACGATGGCGTCATTCCGGCCAGGGCGAAAGAGGATGGGCTTATGGCGGAAATCGAACGGGAGCAGCTGCGCGAACTCGGTGTGGCGCTTGCGCCGGGGAGCCGGGAACAGCTGTTTTACGACCCGTTTTTTATCTACCTGGCGCTTGCCTGTCCAAGCGAACGGCTGTATGTTACATACCCGCTGGCCGATGGCGAAGGGAAAGCGCTCATGCCATCGCCGCTGATTAAACAATTGTCGGAGCTGTTCCCGAAGGTGAAGGTGCGCTTGTGCGGCAACGATCCGTTCGATGCCCCGGAAGAGAAGGCGGAGGCGTTTGTGACAGCGCCGCAGGCGACACAAACGTATTTGGTCAGCCAGCTGCGCGCATGGAAGCGAAACTATGGCATCGATCCGCTTTGGTGGGATGTGTACAACGTGTTCATCGCCCGCCCGGAATGGAACGAGAGGGTGCAAAAGGCGGTGTCGGCGCTGTTTTATACAAACAAAGCCGCGCCGTTGAAAAAACAATGGAGCCGGCGGTTGTACGGAAAAAAAATTCAGGCGAGCGTCTCGCGCATGGAGCAGTTTCAAAAATGCCCGTACGCCCATTTTATTTCACACGGGCTGCGCTTGAAGGAGCGAAGCATTTTCCGCCTCGAGGCGCCGGATGTCGGCCAGTTGTTCCATGCGGCCATTAAACAAATCGCCGACCGGCTGCGCGAACAGCACGTTGATTGGGGCGAACTGTCCCAACCGGATTGCGAGCGTCTGTCGGATGAAGCGGTCGAACGGCTTGCCCCCCTCATTCAACAGCAAGTGCTGTCCAGTTCGTCTCGCTATGAATATATGAAACGGAAATTAAAACACGTTGTCGCCCGCACGACCCACGTGTTGAGCGAGCATGCGCGGGCGAGCGGCTTTGTTCCGATCGGGCTCGAGCTGGCGTTTGGACCGGGCGGCGACTTGCCGCCGCTTCGCTTTCAACTGCGCGACGGGACGGTTATGGAGCTTGTCGGGCGAATCGACCGCGTTGACAAGGCAGAAAGCAGCGAAGGAGTATTTCTTCGCATCATCGATTACAAATCGAGCGCCAAAACGCTTGATTTGACGGAAGTGTATTACGGTTTGGCGTTGCAAATGCTTACCTATTTGGACATTGTGCTCACGTATGCTGAGCAACTTGTCAAACAGCCGGCGCTGCCGGCCGGGGTGCTCTATTTCCATGTCCATAATCCGATTGTGAAGGCGAAGCAGTGGCTTGACGATGAAGCGGAGATGGCGAAACAACTTCTTGAGCCGTTTCGGATGCGCGGTCTGCTGCTTGCCGATGTGGAGGCAATCCGGCTGATGGACAGTCAATTGGAAAAAGGGCAGCGGTCGCTGATTGTGCCGGTTAGGCTGACGAGCAGCGGAGCGATTCATTCTCAGTCTTCGGTCGCGAGCGCTTCTGATTTTGATGCGCTTCGCCAGCACGTCCGCCGTCTGTTTGCCGATATTGGCGGACAAATCGCTGACGGCATTGTATCGATTGCCCCGTACAAGCTGAAAAGCAAAACAGCGTGCGACTTTTGCGCCTTTAAGTCCATATGCCAATTTGACGAGGCGCTGTCCGGCAACGAATTCCGAAAGCTTGCCCCACAGACGGGGGAAGACGTGATGAAGAATATAACGAAAGGGAGGGGAGAGTCTTGAGCGTTGCGTTTCGCCCGAAGTCGGCCGGAAGCCGGTGGACGGATGAACAGTGGAAAGCCATCGTGGCCGGCGGCCGGGACGTTCTCGTCGCTGCGGCGGCCGGGTCTGGAAAAACGGCCGTTCTTGTTGAGCGAATCATCCAAAAAGTAACGGCGGAAGACGGGGCGACCGATATTGACCGCCTTCTTGTCGTCACGTTTACGAACGCTGCGGCGGCTGAGATGAAAGCAAGGATCGGCGAGGCGCTCGAGCGCGAACTCGCCAAGCGGCCGCATTCGCTCCATTTGCGGCGCCAGCTCAGCCTGCTCAACCGCGCCTCGATTTCGACGCTCCATTCGTTTTGCTTAGATGTCATCCGCAAATATTATTATTTGCTCGATCTGGATCCGTCGTTTCGCATCGCTGATGAGACAGAAATCGAACTGCTGAAAGAGGACGTCCTTGAGGAGCTGCTTGAGGAGGAATATGGAAAGGCGGATAATGAGCGCTTTTTTGCCGTCATTGATGCTTACACCGGAGACCGGAGCGATGCCGAGCTGCAAGACATGATTTTCGCGTTGCATGACTTCTCCCGCTCCCACCCCGCGCCCGATGAATGGCTGAAAGGCCTTGTATCCATGTATGAGGTCGATGAACAGACGCCGCCCGAGTCGCTTTTGCCATCGCGCTATATCAACCAACATGCGGCGATGGAGCTGGCAGCGGCCAAACGGCTCATCGAAAGGGCGTTGCGTCTTGCGCAGGAACCGGGCGGGCCGCGGCCGTATGAGAAACGGCTGCGCGAGGATGCCGCCGTTGTCGCTGAACTTGAAAGATGGCGGTCGCAATCGTGGGAAGGACTGTATCGTGCTTTGCAGTCGCTGGCGTTCGGCCGGCTTCCGGGCTGTCGCGGCGATGGCTATGATAAGTGGCTCGTCGATGAGGCGAAATCGCTTCGCGACCAGGCGAAGAAGAAACTGGAAGCGCTGCGCGACAACATATTTTCGCTGCCCCCGTCTGTCTGGATCCGCCATATGCGGGAGATGAAGCCGGCGGTTGAGACGATCGTTGCGCTTGTCCGCCGTTTTTCCGATAGGTTTCAAGCCGTGAAACGTGAAAAAGGGATCGTCGACTTTTCTGATTTGGAACATTATTGTCTGCATGTTTTGCGGCAGCGCGACCCGAAAACGGGCGAATGGCAGCCATCGGCGGCCGCTTTGGAGTACCAAGCGCAGTTTGATGAAGTGCTTGTCGATGAGTATCAAGATACGAACCTTGTGCAAGAAGCGATTTTGCAGCTCGTCAAAAAAGGAAGCGAGCGGACTGGCAACTTATTTATGGTCGGCGATGTCAAGCAGTCGATTTATCGTTTTCGCCTCGCCGAGCCGATGCTGTTTTTGGACAAATACAAACGGTTTGCCGCTGATGGGGCCGCAGGGGGAATGAGAATTGATTTGGCGCGCAATTTCCGCAGCCGCGCCGAGGTGCTGGACGGCACGAACTTCCTTTTTGCACAAATCATGGGGGAAACCGTTGGGGAGATGGCGTACGATGAAGCAGCCCAGCTTAAGTATGGCGCCGATTATCCGGATGGGGCGGATACTGTTCCGGAAGTGATGATCATCAACCGGCAGCGCGCGGCGGAAGAAGAGGACGAAGAGGCAGCGGAGCTTGAGGGCTCCGAGCTGGAGGCGCGCCTAATGGCCGAGAAAATCAAAGAAATCGTGTCGCGGCCATTTTATGTGCATGACCGCTCAAGCGGGCAACCGCGGCGTGCCATGTACCGAGACATCGTTGTGCTCGTCCGTTCGATGACGAACGCCCCGCAAATGATCGAGCAGCTGCAGGCGCACGGCATTCCGGCGGCTGCCGATTTATCGTCCGGCTACTTTCAGGCGACGGAAGTTTCGGTGATGCTGTCGCTTCTGAAAGTCATTGACAACCCGCACCAAGACATTCCGCTCGCCGCTGTGCTCCGTTCGCCGCTGTTTCGCTTTGATGAAAACGAGCTGGCCATGATCCGCCTCGCTGATCCAAAAGGAACGTTTTATGAGGCGCTTCAGTTGTTCCGGCAAAAGCCGGCGGAAACGGATGAGGAGGAGGCAGCCAAGAAAAAAGCGGCCGCGTTTTTGGAGCAGCTCGGGCGCTGGCGAACGATGGCCCGCCGCCGCTCGTTGGCCGACCTCATCTGGCAGCTGTATCGCGATACACAATTTTACGATTTTGTCGGCGCGCTGCCGGGTGGAAAGCAACGGCAGGCCAATTTGCGCGCCTTGTATGATCGCGCTCGCCAATACGAATCGACGGCCTTTCGCGGGCTGTTCCGCTTTCTCCGCTTTATTGAGCGGCTGCAGGAGCGCGGCGATGATTTAGGAGCAGCCCGGCCGCTTGGTGAGCAGGAAGATGTCGTGCGGGTGATGACGATCCATAGCAGCAAAGGGCTCGAGTTTCCGGTCGTCTTTCTGGCCGGACTCGCCCGCCCGTTTTATACGCGGGATTTGCATCATCCGTACTTGCTGGATAAAGAGCTCGGCTTTGGCGCCCGTTTTGTCCACCCACAGCTGCGCATCAGCTATCCAACGCTGCCATTGCTGGCGATCCAAGTGAAAAAGCGGCTCGAGCTGCTCGCCGAGGAAATGCGCATTTTGTACGTTGCGCTGACAAGAGCGAAAGAGAAGCTTTATTTGATCGCCGCGGTCAACGATGCCGATAAGGAGATCGAAAAATGGAAAGGCGTTGCGGGAGAACGCGAATGGCTGCTTCCCGACGATGTGCGGGCATCGGCCCGTTCCTATTTAGACTGGATCGGCCGGGCGCTCATTCGCCACCGCGACGGGCGCATTTTAGCGGGAGAGAAGGCGCCGGATGAAATCGCCTCCCATCCGTCCGTATGGCGTATTGCCATTGTGCCCGCGGCCGAGCTGCGCAGCGGCGAGGCGGCTGCCGGCCAGGCGGACGAGAGCATGCTCGCTGCGCTTGAACATGGCCGCCCTGTTCCGGCTGGCGGCGGCTGGAAAGAGGAAGCAGAGCGGCGTTTGTTATGGCGGTATCGCTATGAAAAAGGGACGATTGTGCGCGCCAAACAGTCGGTGTCGGAGCTGAAAGAGCAACGGGTGCTGTTTGGCGAGCTGGCGAGTGAATGGCCGCTGCGCCAAGGAACAGCGCCGATTTTCTCGCGGCCGCGCTTTATGCAGGAAAAAACGTTGACGCCGGCGGAAAAAGGAACCGCGCTTCATATCGTCATGCGCCATCTCGACTTGCGTGCGCCGGTCAGTGAAGCGTCCATCCGTGAGCAAATGGGTCGGCTCATCGAAAAAGAGCTGTTGTCGGCCGAGCAAGCCGAAGCGGTCGATGCGGCCGCGATCGCCGCCTTTTTCGCTACGGATATCGGCCGCCGCCTTTGCGCCGCCCGCGAGGTGCACCGGGAAGTGCCATTCAGTCTAGGGCTTCCGGCTTCCCATCTTTACGGGCATGACGGGATGGAAGACGACCGCCGGGTGCTTGTCCAAGGGGTGATTGACTGTGTGTTTGCGGATGAGCGCGGTTATGTGATGATCGACTATAAAACGGATGAGGTGACCGGCCGTTTTGCCGGCCAGAAAGAGGAGGCCGCCCGCTTTTTGCTCGGCCGCTACGGAACGCAAATGCGCCTGTATCGGCAAGCGATTGAGCAAATTTGGCGCGTGCCGGTAGCGGAGTGCTATTTGTATTCGTTTGACGGCCAATACATTATCGCGGTGGAATGACGCGGAGGGGGAAAGACGATGCGCATTTTGCATACGGCAGACTGGCATCTCGGGCGGACGCTTGAAGGCCGAAGCCGGTTGGCGGAGCAAGAGGCGTTTATCGACGAACTTGTCGAGATTGTAGCAAAAGAACAAATCGATGTCGTCTTGATGGCTGGCGATGTGTTCGATTCCGTCAATCCGCCGGCGGCGGCGGAGCAGCTGTTTTACGAGAGTTTGGCCCGACTGTCCGATAAAGGCCGGCGTCCGGTTGCGGTCATCAGCGGCAACCATGACCATCCGGACCGCATCAGCGCCGCCCGGCCGCTGCTTTCCGACTACAACATTTTCCTTTTTGGCCGCCCACAGGCGGAAGTTTGCCGAATTGACGTTCCGTCGTGCGGCGAGGCGATGATGCTTGCGCCGTTGGCGTACCCGTCTGAATCGCGGCTCGCTGAGCTATTGTCATCCGACCATAAGGAAACCGCGCTTCGCGATCGGTACGACGACCGCATCCGGGCGTTGTTCGCTGCGATGGCCGCCTCATTTGCCGATGAAACTGTCAATGTTGCGATGAGCCATCTATACGTGGCTGGCGGCCATACGTCCGATTCCGAGCGGCCGATTGAGGTGGGCGGCGCCTATACGGTGGCGGCTGCCAGTTTGCCCGGGGCGGCGCAATACGTGGCGCTCGGTCATTTGCACCGCCCGCAGGACGTCAGACGGGCGGAGACGGCGGCGCGCTACGCCGGTTCACCGCTTGCTTACAGCTTTTCCGAAGCTGGGCACACCAAGTCGGTGACGGTTGTCGACGTCCATCCGGGCGGAAAGGCCAACGTGACGGAGATTCCGCTTGTTTCCGGCAAACCGCTTGTCCGTTGGAAGGCGACGGACGGACTTGCCCAAGTGTATCGTTGGTGCGAGGAAGGAAGAGACCGGTCGTGCTGGATCGATTTAGAGGTCCATGTAAACGAGCCGTTGACAATGGAAGAGATTCAACGGCTGCGCAAGCTTCATCAAGGGTTTATCCATATCCGCCCGGTGTTTCCGGAACGGGAGCGGGAGGCGGCGGCTGAAACAGACCGCAAACCGCTTTCCCTTGTGGAAATGTTCCGGCGTTTTTACGAACGTCAAACCGGCGGACAAACACCGGATGAAGAGCTCGTGCGCCTTTTTTTGGAATTGGCGGCCGATGAGAAGGAAGGGGAAGGAGAAGAGGAATGAAGCCAATTTCCTTGACGATCGCCGGGCTTCATAGCTTTCGTGAAAAACAAACGATCGATTTTACGGCCCTTTGCGACGGCGGCGTATTCGGCATTTTTGGACCGACCGGAAGCGGCAAATCGACGATTTTGGATGCCATCACGCTCGCGCTGTTCGGAAGTGTCGGACGGGCGGCCAATCGGACACAAGCGATCATCAACCACGCTGAAAAGGAACTGTTCGTTTCCTTTACGTTCGAATTGGAAAATGCCGCTGGGGCAAAACGGTACACGGTGGAACGCAGTTTGAAAAGGGCGGATGAATGGCGGACGCGGAGCGCCGTCTGCCGGTTGATCGAACATCAGGCCGAGCCGGTCGTGCTCGCGGACAAGCTCTCTGATGTAGACAAGGCGGTCGTACAGCTGCTTGGTTTGACTATGGAAGATTTTACCCGCGCTGTCGTTTTGCCGCAAGGGAAGTTTGCCGAGTTTTTATCCCTCAAAGGGGCGGAGCGCCGGCAAATGCTGCAGCGCCTGTTCCATCTTGAACGATACGGTGACGAGTTGAATAAAAAGTTAAAAGAGCGGCTCGCCGCCGCGGAGCAGGAATGGCAAAAAATCGAAGCGGAAAAAGCGGGACTCGGCGATGCTTCGAAAGCGGCGCTTGAGCAGGCAGAAGCCGAAGAGCGGGAGCTTGCGGCGCTGTTTGCCAAGCGCAAAAAAGAGCTTGAGAAAATCGAGGCAGACGTCGAACGGGCGAGGCAGCTTCGGGCGTGGCAGCAGGAAAAAGAAGCGGTTGAAGCGGAATTATCGGCATTGCGCCGGCGGGAGCCCGAAGTGCGGGCGCTTGAAGCGAAAAAAGGGCGGGCCGAGCAGGCGGAGCGCATTTGGCCGTACTGGGAGCAGTACGAACAGATGCGCCTCCTGCAGGCCGCGGCGCTGCAGCGGCAGGAGGCGGCGTTGCGACAGTTAGAGGCGGCCCAAGCCCACTATGAGGATGCCGTGCGCCGCTATGAGCAGGCGCGGCAGGAAAAAGCGCGGCGCGAGCCAGAGCTGTTGGCGCAAATGGAGCGGCTGCGGCAGGCGGAGCAGCTCGAACGGCAAATGGAAACACTCAAGGCGGAGCTCGCCGCCCTCCATGAGGAGTGGAACCGCTTGGCGGACCGGGAAAAAGCGGTGCAGCGTCAGTTCGAGGAAGCGGAGGCCTGGTACGCGCGCGGCTTGGCGCGCCAACAGGAGCTGAAAGAAGAGTTGCAGCGGCATGCCGCTGCGCTCGCTGACAAAGACGAAATAGAGCGCGCCTGCGAAGAGAAGCGGCGCATTGAGCAAACGGTGTCCGCTCTCGCCCGCGTCGATGTGCAGCTCCAGCAAAAGGAAGCTGCCTGGCGCCAAGCCGAACGAGAGCGGGCTGAGCGGGAGCGCCGCGCCGCCGCTGCCGGCGCCCGCCTTCATCAACTGTTTCAGCTTGTTGAACAAACGCACCATTCCGTCTGCAGCCGGCAACAAGATATCGAAAAGCGGTTGCATGTTTTGCGGCGACAGATCGAGGCGGAGCAGCAACGGATCGAAGAGGCGCAGACGGCCGAACTGGCAGCGGTTCTGGCTGAGCGGCTCCGTCCCGGTGAACCGTGCCCGGTGTGCGGCTCGCGTGAGCACCCGCATCCGTCCGCCAGGCCGCAGACGGTAGCCTCTGGTCGGTTGTCTGAGCTCGAGCAAGAGCGGCAGCGTTGCGAACAAGATTTGCAGACACTGTTCTCATTCAAGGCGCAGCTTGAGCAGCTTGCCGCGCTGGCGGCCAGCCACGGGACACCCCCTGTTCAGGCGGCTGTCCGCCCGGCAGGCGAAACCGTCGATATGGCCGTTGAAGTCCGGGCGCTCGGGCAGGATGTCATTGAACGAAAGGAAGCGGTTTACCGGGCGTTGTCGCAGTGGAATGAGGCGGAAGCGGCGCGGCGTGAAGCGGAAAACGCCTGCCGATGGGCGGCAGCGGATATCGAAGCGCTGCAAGCGGAGAAACAGCGCCTTGAAGAGGAGAAACAGCAGCTTGAACGGCAGTGGCGCGAGGCGCATCCTTCCTTTTCACTGGAAACGATCGCGGTGGTTTACGAGCAGCTGCGCGAACAAGAGAAAATGTGGCGTGATGTACAAAAACGGCTTGAAGACAGCGTTCCATTTTTAGAAGAAAAACAAAGAGCAAAAGAACAGGCGGCTGAGGAGCGTCGCCGGCTTGAGGCGGAGCGGGTGCGCCTCGAATCGCTTATGAGCGCCAAACAGGAGCTGTGGAAAGAATATGAGCGGCAACGGCACGAGAAGGCCGGACCTGGCCCGGCAGGTGTGCAGCTTCGGGAAGCGGAAGCCGAATGGCGACGGCTGCAAAACGGCGAACAGCAGGCGTACGATGAATGGCAGCGCGCTCAACAGCAATACCAGGCGACAGAAAGTGAGGCGAAGGCAGCGAAGCAGGCGTGCGAGGAAGCGGCCCGCCGCGAGGAAGAAGCGCTCGCTCGCTGGCGCCGCGCCTTGGCCGGCACTGTGTTCGCTGATGCTGAAGAAGTGCGAATGTCGAGGGCGGCAAAAGCGCAATGTGATGAATGGGACGAAGCCATCCGCCTTTACTGGCGCCAGGTAGAGCAGGCTGAGCACCGACGCGCCCAGCTGGCGGCTGTCATCGGCGAAGAAGCGGTGAGCGCTGAACAATGGGAGATGATGCAGCAAGTATACAACGAGTTGAAAGCGCACACTGAGATGATGACCGAGCAGCTTGGCGCGGTGCGCGGAAAAGTGGCGGAGCTGAGAAAAAAACATGTCCGTTTTGTTGAATTGGAGGCGAGGCAGGCAACTCTCGGCCGCCAAATTGAGCGGTACAAACAGCTGCAAACGTTGCTTCGCGGCAATAGTTTTGTCGAATTTATGGCGGAAGAGCAACTCGAACAGGTGACCATCATGGCGTCTGAGCGGCTGCAGCAGTTGACGCGCCATCGCTATGCGCTTGAGCTCGATTCGCAAGGCGGGTTTTTGATTCGCGATGATGCCAACGGGGGGGTGCGGCGGCCGGTGTCGACGCTGTCCGGCGGGGAAACGTTTTTGACATCGCTGTCGTTGGCGCTGGCGCTGTCGGCGCAAATTCAGTTGCGCGGTGAATATCCGCTCCGGTTTTTCTTTTTGGACGAGGGGTTTGGCACATTGGATGCCGAGCTGCTCGATACGGTCGTTTATGCTTTGGTAAAGTTTAATAAGCAGCAGCAGG
>NZ_JAFWFM010000203.1:0-5352 GCF_017515625.1 Geobacillus sp. | reverse complement strand
TTTTGTCGAAAAATATTTTTTGGACACCCCTGAGGGGCCGAAAAGCCTTGATACATCAACATTTCTAGAGGGAGGAAAAGCGATGACAACATTCCAACTCGACAAAGCGCACAGCTCTGTCGCCTTCCAAGTAAGACATATGATGATCTCCAAAGCAAAAGGGGAATTCACCAACTTTGACGTTGAGGTCGAAGGCGACATCAACGAACTCGAGTCGCTGAAAATCAAAGCGACGATCGATGCCGCCTCGATCGACACGAAAAACGCCGACCGTGACAACCATCTCCGCTCGGCCGACTTTTTCGATGTCGAGAACTATCCAACCATTACGTTTGTCAGTGAATCCGTGCGCAAGCTGTCCGACACGGAATATGAAGTGACCGGGAAGCTGACGATCCGCGGCGTGACGAGAACGGAAACGTTCAAAGTCGAATACAACGGCCAAGTGAAAAACCCGCTCACCGGCGGCATCTCGGTCGGTTTTGATGTCGAAGGAACGATCAACCGCGAAGACTACGGATTGGTATGGAACGTCGCACTCGAAACCGGCGGATTCCTTGTCGGGAAAGAAGTCAAAATCCTAGCCAGCTTCGAATTTGCCTTGAGCTGAGCGACTCGAATCGAAACGCCCGTGGCATGTGCCGGGGGCGTTTGATCATCATCCCGAAAGGAAGGCTCTCGCTTCAAGCAAGGCGAAGAGAGGGAGTTTACTGCGCCGTATACCCGCCATCGATCACCACCGCCTGGCCAGTGATGCCTTTTGCTTGTTCGCCCGCCAAAAAGAGGACATAATGGGCGACTTCTTCCACTGACAGCAGCCGCCGCTGCGGCACAAGCGGGTAAATCACTTCCTCAAGCACCTTCTCAAGCGGCACGTTGCGGGTTGCCGCCAAGTCCGCGAGCTGGCCGCGGACGAGCTCGGTGTCCACATAGCCCGGGCAAAGGGCGTTCACCGTAATGCCGTATGGCGCCCCTTCTAACGCTGCCACTTTCGTTAAGCCGATCACCCCGTGCTTCGCGCTGTTGTACGCCGCTTTACCGGCAAACCCGACGAGTCCGTTGATCGATGCCATGTTGATGATGCGGCCATATCGCTGCTGTTTCATAACGGGAAACGCATGCTTGATGGCCAAAAATGGGCCGACAAGCATGACGCGGATGAGCTGTTCAAATTTTTCCGTCGGGAAATCCTCGATGTTCGCCACATGTTGCAATCCGGCGTTGTTCACGACAACATCAAGGCGCCCCGGTTGACGGCCTTGTTGATCGCTTGCTTACCTCTTGTTCAACCGTCACATCACATTTCACGCCGACCGCTTCATAGCCCAACTCCCGAAGCGAACGAGCAGCTTGCTCGACTTCTTCCTGACGCAAATCAACGAGCACCACGTTTGCACCATGTTCCGCCAGCGTTTTCGCCACTTCATACCCGATTCCCCGTGCTGCGCCGGTGATGAGTGCTGTGCGATGTTCCATCATTCCCTCCCCCCTGCTTCATCTGTTCGTACACCTCATCATACTGCTTCGTCAAGTCAAAATCGAGCTTCGTCAGCCCTTTCGCCCGCCATGAAGACAGTTTCACGGTAATGAGCTTGTAGTCGATCGAAATGAACGGTTGGTGGTTGGCGTTTTCCGAAATCGCGGCGATGCGCCGGACGAATTCAATGCCTTGCAAGTAGTCTTGGAAACGGTATTTTTCACAATCCATCGTTCATCCGTCAACTTCCAGCCGTCCGCTTTTTCAAGCAGCGCTTGCACTTCCTCTTCCGCTAGCCGCATCGTTATCCCTCACCCTCTATATTTTGAAATATGCCAGCCAGCGAAACCGTCAAATCAGCGAACAAAAACGAGACGAGCACATCGCCTTCGCCAAAGACGCTCCGCTTCTCATACCCTTTCTCACCGCGGCCGTACACTTCCACCGTCCGATGCAGCGGGTCGACGATCCAATATTCCTTGACGCCAAACTGTTCGTACAGCTTATATTTTTCGTTCCGATCTTTCAGCGCAGTGCTCGGCGAAAGCACTTCCACCACCAAGTCAGGCGGCCCATCGCAGCCTCGGCTGCCGATTTTGCTTTGATCGCAAATGACGGAGATGTCTGGCTGCACGACATGCTTGGTTTGTTCATAGTCGGCCTGTTCATCGAACCGCACATCAAACGGCGCCATGACAACCGCACATCCTTTTTCACGACAAAATGCCCGCAAAGCGACATACCATTCACCGACGATCGACTGGTAGACAAATGAAGGGGCCGGTGCCATGTTGTAAGGTACGCCGTTGATCAGCTCCCACCGTCCGTCCCACTTGACATAATCTTGATACGTATATCGTTCCTTTTGCCGCTCAGGCGGCTTCACGTCCATTCCCCCATCCGCTTGCTTTGCCCCTATTATACCATCGGACATCCGCAGCCGTCATACAACTCAAGAGCTTGCTCCTCAAAAAAAAAAAAAGAGCCATCCGATCGAGAGGGCTTTTTCGCAAAATACTCGTTTTAAGGCCGCAAAATCGCCAGTTGCTCGGCAAGCCGCAAATAAAAGGCGCGGATATCAAATGACGGATTCGGGTCAACGTCGATGATTTCCAAATGGTCGACGTTGTACGTCCCCATATCATTCCAAACTCCTTTTTTCAACGCCCCGTCATACGGTACGATCCGATCACTTGATCCACGTTTTGGACCGTTCATGGAAACCGTATTGACAATGCCATCGTTTTCAAGCCAGCGGTCGTCAATGCCAAGCGCCGCATTGCGGTACGAACCGAGAAACGGGGCGCAGACAATCGCGCTGAATGCGTTCATTCCGAGTTCGGGATAATAGTTGCCTGTCAGAGCTCCTCGATACGTCCGTTCGGTAGAAAAGCTCAAATAATACGTATTCGGGCTGGCTTTCACCCATCGATTCAACGTCTCAGCCCCGGGAACGGATAAATCGTAGCGGGCGGTATCGGTCGATGTCCAGACAGGGGAGCGCTTGAGCCGTTCAAAATAATGGTCGAACGATTCGCCTGGCTGGCGGCGCAGTCCCCATTGGTCGAGCTTAAAATCGTATATTTCGCTTGTGTACGGCGCGTTGCTGGCGACAGCCACCGCTTCCAGCACCGCTTTTTGCAAGTCAAAAAAGCGATTGGTGAAATCAACCATGTTGACAAGCGTCGTTCCGTCATGAGGGGTGGCGATGGTCGTCACGCTCAACACAAAACGATGTCCGCCTTCAAACAACGGCGACAACGACACGTTGTGCTCCTTGGCGTACTCCCGCTCTTCTTGGCTTCCGTTCTCCAGGAGTGACTGCACTCTGGCATGGCAGCGTTCCATCACGGCCTCGTACGGACGGTGGGCTATTCTTCTTTCATGCGCGCTAGCCGCCGCGCCTACGTGACTTCAGCGCTGCTTGCGTCTTGGACGGGGACGTATTTGGATTTGTATTTCGTGGGAAAAGGGCTGTATGCGTTCCCGAAACGGCCCTTTCCTTCTGTCTTTTCGATCGATATTTTCTTTACGGCCGTCGTTCTTCCGCTCGGCACCGTCTTCTTTCTTGCCCTCATGGAGCGGCTTAGCCGCCTTGGGCGCATGGGGCTCATCGCTGCATTGTCGGCATTGGCGGCCGCATTGGAGGCCAAAGCCGAGACGTACGGTTTGTTCACCCACATGGCCGAATAGAGCCATTGGTATTCAGTTGCCGGTTACGGTCTTTTTCTTTCAATAATATGGGAATTTTACCGCCGATTCCAAACGGTGGACTAGCCCAAATGGCGCATAAAGACAATGGCAGCGAGCAACGATAACGGGGAACAAACCGAAAAGACGAGCAGCTGCCGGATAGGAGGAATCCGATTGAGAAGAAAAAAAGCCGCATTCCTTTGCTTGGCTGTTATCGCCGCCAGCGTTGCCCTCATCGCCCAACCGGACACGGATGGAAAAGCATCCAAAACGGGCGGACGGGCCGTCATAACGATCTACTTGGCAGGCGATTCGACCGTCGCCGCCGCCCCCCGCTCCCGCGCTCCTCGGGCCGGATGGGGTGAAATGCTCGATGATTGGTTTGATGACAACGTCATGGTGAAAAATATGGCCGCTTCCGGCCGCAGCGCGAAAAGTTTTGTCGAAGAAGGACGGCTCTCCCGTATTTTGCGGGAAATGAAAAAAGGGGATTACTTGTTCATCCAATTCGGTCACAACGATGAAAAGGTGAACGATCCGGCACGCTACACCGAACCATTCACCTCCTACCAATCATACTTGAAACGGTATATTGACGGCGCCCGCACGAAAGGAGCAACCCCTGTCCTCATCACTCCGGTCGAGCGGCGGCGCTTTTCTGCCGACGGACGAGCGCTCAACTCGCATGGACTTTATCCTGCAGCCATGAAGGCGCTTGGGGAGAGAGAGCACGTTCCCGTCATCGATTTGACGGCAAAAAGCAGACAACGGTTTGAACAGCTCGGCCCGGAACAGACGAAACAGCTGTTTCTATGGCTTGCGCCCGGCGAGCATGCAAATTATCCGCACGGAATCGAAGACAACACGCATTTTCACAAACGAGGAGCGAAAGAAATCGCCCGGCTAGTCGTCGAGGGGATTATGGAGCTCAACCTCCCCCTCCGCCGCCACCTCATCCGTTCACCGGAACGGGAACATGCGCCAAGCCGCTAGGCCGGCTCAGCCCTGTCCCTCCACCGCAGCAGATCCATCGCTCATCCGCGAACTGCTGCCGCCGGCAACGCCTTTTTTTGGATTGCTGCCGGTGCCCGTCCGATCCCGGATGAGCAATCTTTTTGGTCCTTCACTCCCTCGCCCGACGCCGCTGACCGCCTACCGGGCGCTTTCGACAAACGACGCCTGACGGCCCGACGACAAATGATACGTTTTGTCCAGCAGGCGATGGTACATCGACGCGAGCACTTGCTGAAACAGCATGCCAAGCACGACCGGCACGCTCACCGGCGGCGGAAAGTACGACATACATAACAATACACATATTTCATTGGGAAGGGGACAGGAATCGGAACACGATATACCCCATCCCCCACCGCTTCAATGTTGACATGCGCCATCTCTTTCCCCTCTCCCTTGATTCTTTCCCTCAATCGACGACTACCGTTCAAGCTGCTCGCCAACAGACTCCAATATCTTTATATTTCGAATTTTCCTTTATTATGGTGCAAATTTCCTTGTTTTTCAAGAGAAAATGCCAATGACTGCCGCAAAAAAACAGAGCGCCGGCCGCCTTTCCCCTTCTTTTTACCACGCAGTTTACAAACTGGCGCTTACCCCTTTGCTTTTTCCAAAAGCAATGACGCATGATCAAAACACAAGGCGGGCCGCATGCGGCAAGGAACAAG
>NZ_JAFWFM010000202.1:0-8416 GCF_017515625.1 Geobacillus sp. | reverse complement strand
TTTTGCATCAAATTCGGGAGTGTGGTATGCTTGTTCATAGAGAGCACCTCCTGGGTTTGTTTGTGTTGTTACTCACATTCTACAGGAAAGGTGCTCTTTTTTCTATACCCTTTGGATTTTATTGGATAATCAACACGCCTGATAGTGGAACATCATTTTGACAAATCTTGATTAAATGAGGGACGCATGTGAAACGTTGGATCATCATTGCGCTTTTGTCGGCGATCTGTTTATGGCTGCTGCCGTACAGCGTGCCGCTCCTGCTGGCGCTTGCCACCGCCCTCTTGTTGGAGCCGCCTATCCGCCGCCTGCAAGACCAGTATCGGCTGAAGCGCGCGCACGCCGTAACGGCGATTTTTTCACTCTTTTTGGTAATCCTTGGGTTTTCGCTTTATTTTTTAGTTGTCATTTTGGTTCAGCAAGTGATGGCGCTCTCGCAAAACCTTCCGTACGTGCTGAGCGAGGCGACAAAAGTGTTTAACCGCCTCATCGAAACGTGGCGGTCGTATTCAAGTTCGATCCCCCAGGAAATCATTGATTCGCTCGAGCGCGGCGTGCGCACGGTGCAACAGATGCTGCTGTCGTTTGCGACGAATTTGACGCAGTCGCTCGTTCATTATATCACCGCCATCCCGGCGTTTTTCATTCACTTTTTAGTCTATTTGGTCGCATTGTTTCTCATTTCGCTCGACTTGCCGCGAATGAAACGGTCGATCAGCCGCTATTTGTCAGAGCGCACCCGCCAGCGGCTCGGGATGGTCATCGCCCAGCTGAGCAAGGCGGGGATCGGCTTTATTAAAGCGCAATTTTTGCTCAGCCTGGTGACGTTTTTTCTCGCGCTGGCCGGGTTGCTCGTGCTCGGCATTGATTACGCTGCCTTGATGGCGCTCGTCATCGTCATCGTCGACATTTTGCCGATTTTGGGGACCGGCTCAGTGCTTGTTCCGTGGGGCATCATCAGCATGGCGAACGGCGACAATACGCTTGGCGTCGGGCTGATTGTGCTGTTTATCGTCATCACTGTCGTGCGGCGGATCATCGAGCCGAAAGTGTTTTCCACCAATTTGGGCATTTCCCCGCTTGCGGCGCTCGTCAGCGTCTACCTCGGCTTCCAGCTGCTTGGCTTTATCGGGCTGTTTGTTGGGCCGGTCGTTGTCATTTTGATCGAGGCGCTTGCCAAGGCCGGGGTAATTAAGTGGACGATCAAGCTGTGAACAGGTTGCCAGCCGTCGTCCTTTTCCTTTTTTATGAATTGGAACATTGAAACGGAACAGGGCATGAAACGGGTGGAGAGCCTGGAGAAAAGCAAAAGACCGCCGGACAGCAAGGCGGTCTTTTACTGTGCAGGCGCCGGTGAACGGCTTCCGTCGATGCGGGGCAAAATTAAAATCTCGACGCGCCGGTTTTTCATCCGGCCGGCGGCGGTCGTGTTCGTGGCGATCGGCTTGTATTCGCCATATCCTTTGGCGCTGAAGTAGCGAGGGTCGAGTTGCTTGTTCTCAAGCAGAACTTTCATGAAATTGACGGCGCGCATGACGCTCAGCTCCCAATTGGAAGCAAATTTCTCATTATGAATCGGCACGTTGTCCGTATGGCCGCTGATCATGATATTGCGCGGCGGGTTCATGACGAGCAAAGCGGAGATCTCCGCCGCAAGACGCCGGTCTTTCATGCGTACTTCAGCGCTGCCGGAGTCGAATAAAACGTCATCCAAAATGGTGATGGCAAGCCCTTCATCCGTCAACGATGTCTGCAATTTCCCTGTCAAGTGTTTTTGATGAATATAGCTGTCAATTTTCACTTGGATTTGTTTCAGCTCTTCTTTTTCTCCTTCGTTTATAGACGAAGAAGGAGTCTGAGACTGTTGCTGCTGATTTTGCTGCCGCCCTTTTTCGTCTTCCGCAGGCGGTGTGATCGGTTCAACGGGGCTTTGAAAATCAAACACCCCTGTCCCACCGGCAAAGGCGGTGCTGAAGGCGCGGGCGATTTCTTGAAACTTTTTTTTGTCGATCTGGCTGCTGGCAAACAGAACGATAAACAAGGCGAGAAGCAGCGTAAGCAAATCGGCGTACGGAATCAACCAAGATTCGTTTATGTGGTCATCGTGTGAGTGCTTTTTTTTCTTAGCCATTGACCGTTTCCCCTTGCGCTTGCGCCAGCGCCTGATGGCGTTCGCTTTCCGGCAAATAGGACGCAAGTTTTTGTTCGATCATGCGCGGGGCTTGTCCTTCCAAAATGGACAGCACCCCTTCAATCATGATGTAGCGCACGCGCGCCTCTTCCTTCGATTTCCGCCGCAGTTTGTTGGCAAACGGATGCCAAAGCACATAGCCGGTGAAAATGCCGAGCATCGTGGCGACAAAAGCGGCGCTGATCGCTTTGCCGAGCTCAGCGATATTTTCCATGTTCCCGAGCGCAGCGATTAAGCCGATGACAGCGCCCAACACCCCAAGCGTCGGCGCATACGTGCCGGCCTGTGTAAAAATGGCGGCGTTCGCCTCGTGCCGCTCTTCCATGGCGGCAATTTCTTCCGTCATCACATCGCGGATGAACTCTTGCGTCTGCCCGTCGATCGCCATGCTGAGCCCGTTGCGCAAAAACGGATCCTCGATGTCATCCAGCTTCGCTTCGAGCGCCAGCAGCCCTTCGCGGCGGGCGACGTTCGCCCAATCGACGAACAGCGGAATCAGTTGTTCGACCGTCGGCGTCGTTGATTCCGTGAAAATGACTTTGAAAAGTTTTGGCACTTTTTTAATTTCCTGCGTCGGAAAGGCGATCACGACCGCCGCGGCTGTGCCGACGAGAATGATCAAAATGGCGGCTGGATTGATCAATACAGCAGGCGAAACGCCTTTAAAGTATATGCCCAACCCGACGGCGATCACGCCAAGGATGAGGCCGATGACTGATGTTTTATCCAAATTGATCCCCCCGCTTTTTTGTGCAAACGATCCATGCTGTTTTGTTTTATGAAGAAACCATATTTATCATATACTGAATAGAGAAGGTTGAAAAGGGAAAAAGGTGTGACTTTGGACATAAAAAAGCCGCCCAGTCCGTCGGTCAATTGGAAAGGGGCAGCTCCGGCGATCGTCATATTTTTTTCAACTTAAACGTGCCGACCATTAAAAACGATAAAATGAGCGCCAAAAACATAAACGATTGCGGCGGAAAGTACGGAATGGCCAAATAGCCCAACGTCATCAACACTCCGGCAGCCGTGATCGGCAGCCCGGCGAAATAGCCGTTGTTCTCCGTAATGTTGAAACGAGCGAGCCGGAAGGCGCCGCAGGCGATATACAAGATGGTGAACACTGCCCCCGGCGCGCCGAATTCGTAAAACAGCGCTTCGTACATTAACAAGGCGGGCGCGACGCCGAAGGAGACGATGTCGCTCATCGAATCGAGCTGCTTGCCAAGTTCGGATTCAATGTTCATCTTGCGCGCCACAGCGCCGTCAAAGCGATCGACAAACGCTGCTAAAAAAACGAGCAGCACGCTCATATGAAGCTGCCCTTTCAGCGTGGTCAAGACGGAAAAGCCGCCAAGCGACAAGTTCGTCATCGTCAAAATGTTCGCCATGTTTGCTTTCAGCTTTTTTAACGTATAATCTAAATAATCCGATAAGAACAACTTTCCCCACTCCTTTTCCAACAGAAAGCGCCAAAAGAAAATTCTACTACCATTATACTCATTTTGGCGGTAATATGGAAGGTAGTAACGATTGGACGTTTCATAAATTGGAGGGAACGTGCTTGCGAAAATGGCTGTACCGTTTGTTGATTGAGCTGACCAACCACTCGCTTTCTTCAAAGCTGCTCGCTTCGTTTGCCAAATCGCGTCTCAGCGGGCTATTGATATCATCGTATGCAAAAATTTATCATATTAACCAAGACGAAATGGAAAAAAGCCTAAAAAATTATAAGACGTTGCAGCAACTGTTTGTCCGCCGGCTGAAGGCTGGGGTGAGGCCGGTCGATGCGGATGAGCATACGGTCGTCAGCCCGGTCGATGCTGTCATTGAAGACATGGGTGTGATACAAGAAAACTGCGAAATGATCGTCAAGGGAAAGCCGTATTCCATTGCGGAAATGCTCGGTAGCGTGGAAGCGGCGAAGCCGTATGTGAACGGGTTCTTTTTTATTCTGTATTTAAGCCCGAGCCATTATCACCGCATCCACAGCCCAATATCTGGAGTGATCGAAAAGCAGTGGGCGATCGGCCGCAAGTCATATCCGGTCAACCGTCTTGGCTTAAAATATGGGCGTCGGCCGCTCGAGAAAAATTACCGCCTCATCACCGAGGTCACAGCCGGCGGCAAGCGCTTGGCGATTGTGAAAATCGGCGCCATGTTCGTCAACAGCATCGAGTTGACCCATACGGGAGAGCAGCTCGTGAAAGGGGAGGAGATGGCGTATTTTTCGTTCGGTTCAACGGTCGTCTTGCTGTTTGAACGCGGAAGTTTCGCCCCTGACCCACGCATCGTTGCGCCGATGCCGGTGAAAGTCGGCGAACGGCTCGGCTATTGGCGCTAGGCGCCGGGATGAAGGCGGCAAACAAAAAAAGCCCGAAGGCCTCCGTTTCACGACGACAGCTTGATTTTATGGGTCAATGAGCGGCGCTGGATTTCCTTTTCGATCAATTCGATGAATTCCGGGCTTAAGTTGAGTTCTTTCGCCTTGAAGTACGACTCGATCAACAGTTCATCCGATAAATGTTTCATCGGCGAAGCCCTCCTTTTGAATGGAATGAAATGATGGGTTTATACATATAATGGTAGGTTACTTTCAATGTACCACGATTTGCAAAATAGAACAACCGTTCTGTTATCCACAGGGGGTGGTGGATAATGTGTGGAAAACTTGTTTATAAAGTAGTGTAGGCATGATCATCACTTTGTGAATGTTGTGGATAACAGTTATCCACAAACTAGGAGGGCGCGGAATTTGTCGAAAACTTTCTGTTCTGCATGTCTGCAGCCGGTCGGCTGCCAAACTTTGTTTTGAAATGAACGGCCAAATTCGCTATCATGGGAAAAGCAAAGACAAAGGCAGGTGAGCGATATGCTTCATTATTTTTTGCCAAGCCAATTTGTGAAGCGCGTCATTGACATTCAGCCGGACGAGCTGAAGAAAAAAGGGGTAAAAGGAATTATCACCGATCTGGACAATACGCTCGTTGAATGGGACCGGCCCAGCGCCACGCCGGAGCTGGTCGCCTGGTTTGAGACGGTCAAGCGGGCGGGCATTAAGGTTGTGATCGTATCGAATAATAATAAACGACGCGTGCAGTCGTTTGCCGAACCGCTTGGCATCCCGTTCATCTTTGAAGCGCGCAAACCGCTGACGCGCGCATTTTTGCAGGCACTGGCCATGATGGGGCTGAGCAAAGAGGAAGTCGTCGTCATCGGCGATCAGCTGCTGACCGATGTGCTTGGGGGCAACCGGCTCGGACTGAACACGATTTTAGTCGTCCCGGTCGCCCAGACGGACGGATTATGGACGCGCGTTAACCGGAAAATGGAACGGAAAATTTTAAACGCTATGCGGAAAAAAGGCATGATTTATTGGGAGGAATGATCGTGGAGCCACAACTGCGTTGCATCGGCTGCGGGGCGGCCATTCAGTTCGAAAACCCGAAAAACGCGGGGTATGCGCCAAAAAGCGTGCTCGAAAAAGATGCGGAAGAGGTGATTTGCCAGCGCTGCTTCCGCCTAAAACATTACAACGAGGTGCAAGATGTGCCGCTTGACGATGATGATTTTTTGAGCATGTTGCACCGCATCGGGGAATCGAAGGCGCTTGTCGTCAACATCGTCGATATTTTTGACTTTAACGGAAGCTTTATTCCAGGATTGCCACGGTTTGCGGCTGACAACCCGATTTTGCTTGTCGGCAACAAGGCGGATTTATTGCCGCGGTCGGTCAAATACCCGAAGCTGCTGCGCTGGATGCGCCGCATGGCGGAAGAGCTGGGGCTCTGTCCGGTTGACGTCTGTCTTGTCAGCGCAGCGAAAGGAATTGGCATGGCGAAGGTGATGGAAGCGATCAATCGCTACCGTGAGGGCGGCGATGTCTACGTCGTCGGCTGCACGAATGTCGGCAAGTCGACGTTCATCAATCGCATCATTGAAGAGGCGACCGGCAAAGGGAATGTGATTACCACTTCATATTTCCCGGGGACGACACTCGATATGATCGAAATTCCGCTTGAGAGTGGAGCGACGTTGTATGATACGCCAGGGATCATCAACCATCACCAAATGGCGCACTTTGTCGATGCGCGCGATTTGAAAATCATTACGCCGAAGCGGGAAATCCATCCGCGCGTTTATCAGCTCAACGAAGGGCAGACGCTCTTTTTCGGCGGTTTGGCCCGTCTCGATTACATCAAAGGCGGGCGCCGTTCGTTCGTCTGCTACATGGCCAATGAGTTGACGGTTCATCGGACAAAGTTGGAAAAAGCCGACTCCCTTTATGCCAATCAGCTTGGCGAGTTGCTGTCGCCGCCAAGCAAGCGCTATGCCGCTGAATTTCCGCCGCTTGTGCCGCGCTCGCTGTCGGTGAAAGAGCGGAAGACGGACATCGTCTTTTCCGGACTCGGCTGGGTGACGTGCAACGACCCGGGAGCTCAGCTTGTCGTCCATGCTCCAAAAGGGGTCGACGTATTTATCCGTCAATCGTTGATTTAATGGAAAGCGGGAGGGGGAGAAACGTGGAAAAGGTATACGGGTTGATTGGGTTTCCCGTCGAGCACTCGCTGTCGCCGCTCATGCATAATGATGCATTCGCCTGTTTGGGCATTCCGGCGCGCTATCATTTGTTTTCCGTCGAGCCGGGGCAAGTCGGGGCGGCGCTTGCTGGTGTTCGTGCGCTCGGTATCGCTGGCGTGAACGTGACGATTCCACATAAAATGGCGGTTATTCCGTTTTTGGACGAAGTGGACGAACATGCGCGCCGCATCGGGGCGGTAAATACAATCGTCAATGACAACGGCCGGCTCATCGGCTATAATACGGACGGACCTGGCTACGTCAAGGCGCTCGAGGAGGAAATGGACGTCAGTCTCGACGGCAAGCGGATTTTGGTGATCGGAGCTGGCGGCGGGGCGCGCGGCATTTACTTTTCGTTGCTGTCGACGGCAGCCAAGCGCATCGATATGACCAACCGGACGGTGGAAAAGGCGGAGCAGCTCGTGCGCGAAGGGGAGGATGGCCGCTCGGCGTATTTTTCACTCGCCGAGGCGGAAACGCGGCTTGACGAATACGATATTATGATCAATACCACTTCTGTCGGCATGCATCCGCGTGTCGAGGCGCAGCCGCTTTCCCTTGAACGGTTGCAGCCGGGGACGATCGTATCGGATATCATTTACAACCCGCTTGAAACGAAGTGGCTGAAGGAAGCGAAAGCACGCGGCGCTCGTGTGCAAAACGGCGTCGGCATGCTCGTGTACCAGGGAGCGCTAGCGTTTGAAAAATGGACCGGCCAATGGCCGGATGTCAACCGGATGAAACAGCTTGTCATCGAAGCGTTAAGGAGGTAACATATGCTGACGGGAAAACAAAAACGGTTTTTGCGGGCGCAAGCTCATCATATCAAGCCGATTTTCCAAGTCGGCAAAGGCGGCGTCACCGAAGAGATGACGAAACAAATTGCCGCCGCGCTGGAGGCGCGCGAACTGTTGAAAGTGAGCGTGTTGCAAAACTGCGAAGAAGACCGCTACACCGTCGCTGAGCAGCTGGCAGCCGGGACGGGGGCTGAACTTGTGCAAGTGATCGGCAATACGATCGTCTTATACAAAGAGTCGAAAGAACACAAACAAATCGTTTTGCCTGACTGACAAGCGGCGCGGCCAAGATGAAACGGCGGGGGGAAGGAAGATGGGAAAAATCGGGATTCTCGGCGGAACGTTCGATCCGCCCCATTACGGCCATTTGATTATGGCGAATGAAGTGCTTGACGCCCTTGAGTTGTCACAAATTTGGTTTCTGCCCAACCGCCTTCCTCCCCATAAGCAGCACGAACAAGTGACGAAAAGCGAGGATCGGCTCCGCATGCTCGAGTTGGCGGTGGCCGGTCATCCATACTTTCATGTTGAGACGATCGAGCTTGAACGGGAGGGGCCTTCCTATACGTACGATACGGTCCAGCAGCTCGTCGCCATGCATCCGGATGATGAGTTTTATTTCATTATCGGGGCGGATATGGTCGAATATTTGCCGAACTGGCACCGCATTGACGAGCTGATTAAGCTTGTGACGTTTGTCGGGGTGAAGCGCCCCGGTTATTCCATGGAAACGCCATACCCGGTCGTCGAGGTGGAGGTGCCGCAGTTTGCCGTCTCTTCGTCGCTTATCCGCCAGCGGGTGCAAAACGGGCAGACGATCCGTTACCTCGTGCCGGAAGGTGTGAGA
>NZ_JAFWFM010000201.1:0-21520 GCF_017515625.1 Geobacillus sp. | reverse complement strand
TGGAGAAGATCGTACCGAACTCTCTCAAAGCATGTCATGCTCTCTGTTGAAGGAAGAAATCAGCAAATCGGGCTATTTTGGTGCATGTGAAAACACGGGAACCCCCCACTTGCCTATAATGAATCCTTCCCATGATAGTGGGAGTGCACAAGAGGCGGTGTCGACTAAACAGATAGCATCTTTGTCTTTTCATGACAGCGCGTTCGAAAGCAGAGGGATGAGGGAATTCGAATTTGGCTTCAGGAAGAAAGAATAGCTGCACTGAAGCTCCCTGCACCTAAGGAGGATGCAGGGAGCTATTTTGGTTCACTCCATAATCCCATCTTTTGATTGTCCCATGAACACGGAAGCGGCATCTTCACACAGTTGCTTGTTCAAGATGGCCACCCCCTCGCGAATTTCGATATTACACACATGACAGTCATTCTGCCGCAATATGGGTCACATCCGTAATGACCCCTTCATTCATCGAATACACTTCGTGGCATAATGACTGGATGTCCACCTTGTTGTGAGACGTCAACAAAATAGTGCAGCCTCTTTTGTTTTCCTCCCGAATAATTTGGTACACTTGGTTCACCGATTTTTCATCCAACGCATTCATTGGTTCGTCGAGCAGCATCAGCTGCGGCTTCTCCATGATGCACTGTGCAATGGCCAGTCTTTGTCTCATTCCAAGAGAGTACGCTTTCACCGGCCTTTTATCATGCGGATCCAACCCCACTCGCTCGATTGCCTCTTTTACCTCGCGCTCGCCGATTTTGTTTTGAATCATGGCTAAAAAATGCAAATTATCGAATCCTGAGTATTGTTCAAGGAAACCTGGTTTTTCCAACAAAACAGAAATATCGCTCGGAAAGGATACATCTTGGTGCAACGTCTGGCCAAATACCGCCACCGTGCCGCTGGACGGCTTCACAAGTCCGCTGATGACTCGGAATAACATCGTTTTTCCCGATCCGTTCGGCCCGACGAACCCATAAATCTTGCCTCTCTCCAACTCTAAGTTGATATTGCGCAAAACTTCCCTTGATTTGATTGTTTTGGAAACATTGGATAAGACGATCGCCTTCATATCGAAAACCTCCTAGATATAATCCGCATGCTTCACTCTCTTTATCGTCCAATACCCGAACACAACGATCGACAAGAGCTCCACCATCAACGCCGACCAGAACATCGAGCTGCTCCGCACGAGATCCGCCATGCTGTAGTACAAAGGAATAAAAGGCGTTGGCATCTTCACACCCACAAAAAACAAAGCGAGAATGACAACATTCGCCAAGTGATAGGTTGCATACACGTTCAACAACATCCACACGCTGGCGTGCCAATACAAATTCACGGCGATGCTAACAAACATGAGCACGAGCGAACGGTCAAACGAAAACGCCATATGCGACACAAAGAGGCCGAAGCCGCCAGTGATCAAAAACGACGACAAGACATATCCCACTGTAAACAGAACTCCTGCCAACAATCTAGCCATTGTATACGACGTCGTATCCCTCAACAAAATGAACAGTTTATGTTCAAAATATTGATCCCGCTTTTTCCAAACGATTTGGAGCAACACCACATAGCCGAAGCAAATCATCAGCCAATACATCCAATTCGAGGTCGTCACCGCTCCGAATAAGCGGGCGAACAACTCCGATAGGTGTTGGGAGGAAAACGCCTCTGACCAGCTGCACATCAAAGTGCCCAACAGCGGGAACAGGAGGCAGGTGATGACAATTCTTTTGATATCCATTTTGATCAAGGTAAACTCCAAATCCATCGGTTTCATAACAGATCATCCTGAACATAATAGTTTTTTCGGCTTGACGAAAGGCAAATGAGATAGACTAACAGCAGCAGCACCACAATGAGAACGAGGATGGTCCAAACAGGAGCCGCCTGTTCACTTATGTAAAACAAATAAGGGAGCATATGCACCGTGAACATATCCAATACAGCCAGTATGATGACGGCAGCGAAGGCAAAAAAGCGACTCCATCCAAAGTCGATGAATGCTATAAACAGCAATCCGTATATAGCGGTGACGAAAAAATACATAACAAGAAAATAGAGAAACGAACTTTTATCCTCACTATGCGGCACGTACAAAAAAGCCGCATGGGCGTTTGGCATATGGGGGTAGATGAGGAATTTCACAAACATTGTACATAATCCTCCTGCTACAGCAACCCAAAGGGACACGCCCCCAGCCAAAACGACGACCAACAACGCTTTATGCAGCCCGATTTGTCCCCGGGTGCGGTATCGTCTTAAAATCACCCACGCGTTCGTTTGAAGTGTTGAACCTAAAAGAAATAAAAAAACAGGCAGATGAAAAAACTCATACCGATAGAGCAAGATAAAATCTTTAAGGCTGTGCCATTTCCCCACTACCACCATTCCTAGCGGCAAGATGCTCACCACCATCAACAGAGCCATGACGCCCAAAATCATTCGGATAACGGTGCGATGCAACAGCAAATCTTGCCAAACAAAAAAAAACAATCTGTCTAGAGAACATCTTCACTCTTCTTCACTCCATATGAAAATACCCCTACCGCGATCAACAATTGGAGGATAAACACGATGACGATTTTCCAATAGGACAATCCTTCCACTGGTTGTGAAGGGATTAAAAAATTAAACGGATCCCAGGCCAATTGGTTGGTAATGGTCAGCGCTGCCCAACAAACCATATAAATGATTTGTGGCATCAACGTGATCAAATACCGATTTTTCAAGAATAAAGAAAAGGCTAAACCGAGACAAACGTAGCCACCGGCAAACAACCCGCCAATGACATAATACGCGAGAACATACCAATAAGGGGAGATCTCCAATAAAGGAGAAAAAAGGCTTTTCTTTTCCCCTTCAAATGAATTGTCCGGCAACGGCAACGTGCCATGGACCAATTGCCGATAAGCCTGGGAAAAGCTCGAATAATCCCAATGGTTCGTCAAAAGATTCACCAGCACAACTCCCAGCACAAGAGGAAGAAGGAATAAGAAGAAAGCGCTGATATAGGAAAACACAAATTTCCTTCGAAAATAGACTCCCCTTCCCATCCGTGTCAATTGATAATGAATATTTCCGCTCTTTCGCTCACGATCAATCGAATCTACCAATGGAATGGACAACAATAGTGGAAAAAGGAAGTAATATAAAGAAGAGAGTACGTTAAATCGGAAGCCTCCTAGACCAACCCATTCAAGGTGAGGCGATGCCAAGGCGGAAACATTTGGATTGTCGTGGTAAATTCGTTCAAGCAACTGCACATTTTCACGATAATCTTTCACCCCCAACACGACAGCGCCAATGACGAGCAACAACAGGCAAGCTGCGCTGATATAAAAGTTCTTATTTTTCAGAAGTTTAAGCAATTCCATATACATACAATCATCTCCTAATTCTTCTGTTTAAGGACGGTCTTCTTCATTGAAATTGAAGAAGACCGTCCCTGACGAAGAAAACCTCTCTCTTGTCCAAGTTGACTGAACATATCTATAAAATCGATCAATTGTCGGGGTAAAATTTGCCTGCGATATCAACTGTAACGTAAGTGAAGGATGCATTTTCCGCCACTAATGAAACTTTTTTGCCAACAGCGCTTTGGTCGACAGTGAAATAACGCGTGTCATTATCGGTTACATTCAGCGCGGTTGGCGACACTTTCGTGGAGCCTTGCTGAATCCACATATTCGCTTTATAATCGCTCCCAACAACCGAATTTTCCACTTTGCTTTTACTGTTTGTCGCTTTATTGGCGCTTGCTAATTCTGTATCGGCTTGAAAACGAGGGAGAACCCCCGCATACGTCACATAAGATGCGGCGCTGACTCCCCCTACCACAATGAATGTGGTAGAAGCAAGCAAAGCAGCAACCATTTTACGTTTTTTCTTCATGATTCGATCCCCTCTCCCTTAATATATTTTAGAATAGGCTCTTCACCACAAAGTGTACTTGACAAAGAAAGACGATTATGATAGAGAAAATCAAAACAGCATTTTTCCTTTTTATACCACACGTCTCTTTGAGCAACATTGCTATCATGTTTGTCTTTAAAAGTCAAGTACATCTTTTGGTGATGAACCTTAAAATACAGGACCGGTCCCATGGGATATTATAACAAAAAAAAAAAAAAGAAGTAAATACGAAAAATTAAAACAAAATGGGTGCATCACTGTAACCTTGAATCGGTGATCAAGACGGGTTCACGCCCCCACAAGAAAATTTGATCAATCAACCAAATATTACATCTCGGTTCTTCACCTAATAGGTGAACATTCGAAATAGAGTAGAGGCCTCTGCATAATTGAGAGTTTCCCGGCATTTCGGGTACACTTCTATCACGGATTCAGGTGGAACGTACTTGACAAGCGAGGATAGTCTGGAGTCTCCGTGTCCGGAAAATCTGATGTACTGATTTTCCCTTGCAAGTGCAGAGAAGGCGTGTTCTGAGATAGCTTTGCTCTGCAAATCAAAAAAGAGCGCCCTAGTTTGTCGATTAGGGCGCTCTTTCTATTTTCTAAATGGTTCTCGCTTCGTTGCTTCTACTTCACCCCCACCGTCTGACTCTGGCGAATGGCTTGGCGCAAGTCGTCCAAAATATCGTCGATCGCTTCTGTGCCGACAGACAGGCGCACAAGGCCTGGGGTGACGCCGGCGGACAGCTGTTCTTCCGGGGTCAGCTGCTCGTGCGTCGTGCTGGCTGGGTGGATGATGAGCGATTTCGAATCGCCGATGTTGGCCAAATGCGAGAACAGCTTGACCGAGTCGATCAATGTTTTCCCGGCTTCGACGCCGCCTTTGATTTCAAACGTAACGATCGCACCTTGCCCGTTTGGCAAATACTTTTTCGCGAGTTCATGTGACGGATGGCTTGGAAGCCCCGGATAATTGACCGATTCGACGGCTTCTTCCTCTTCTAAAAACTTGGCGACGGCAAGGGCGTTTTCGCTATGGCGCTGCATCCGTAAATGAAGCGTCTCTAATCCTTGCAAAAGCAAAAACGCGTTAAACGGCGACAGCGCCGCTCCTAAGTCGCGCAACAGCTGGATGCGCGCTTTCGTGATATACGCTGCTTCCCCGACAGCATCGACATACACCAACCCGTGATAGCTTGGGTCTGGCTCGGTGAACTCCGGAAACTTGCCGCTCCCTTTCCAGTCGAACTTGCCGCTGTCGACAATCACGCCGCCGATCGAATTGCCGTGCCCACCGATAAACTTTGTCGCTGAGTGGACGACGATGTCGGCGCCGAATTCAATCGGCCGCAATAAGTATGGACTGGCCACCGTGTTGTCGACAATGAGCGGAATGGCGTGGCGATGGGCGATGTCGGCGACCGCTTCGATGTCGAGCACATCGTTTTTCGGGTTGCCGATCGTTTCCGCAAACAACGCTTTCGTTTTGTCGGTGATCGCCCGCTCAAAGTTTTCCGGATCGGACGGATCGACAAACTTCACCGTAATGCCGAACTTGCGCAGCGTATGAGCGAACAAGTTGTACGTGCCGCCGTAAATGGACGACGACGACACGATTTCATCGCCCGCCGAGGCGATGTTGATGATCGAATAAAACACCGCCGCCTGCCCCGATGAGAGCGCAAGCGCCCCAATGCCGCCTTCAAGCGCCGCGATCCGTTTTTCAAGCACATCGTTCGTTGGGTTCATAATGCGCGTATAAATAAACCCTTCCTCTTTCAAGCCAAATAAATTGGCTGCGTGCTCGCTGTCGCGGAACACATATGAGCTTGTTTGGTAAATCGGCACCGCCCGCGCGCCCGTTTCCGCATCCGGTTTTTGCCCGGCGTGGATGGCAAGCGTTTCCGGGCGGAAAGTTTGTTCATGGCTCATCGTTTTCTCTCCCCCTCTTTGACCCTTCGAGATTTCATATCCTACTAAATCAATTGGTTTTTTTATAAAAAATCTATCATTCGATCACAACGTTTGTCAATTGCATTTTTTTAATAGTGCAAAAATTTTTATTGAAAACAGAGCCTGCCGGTGGGCAGGACTCCTATTGTTTCATTATCGTTTTCCAATTTCCTCTACTAACAGCTTATTGACAAGCGGCGGATTCGCTTGCCCTTTTGTTGCTTTCATCACTTGGCCGACAAGGAAACCGAGCGCGCGGTCTTTGCCGTTTTTATAGTCTTCCACCGACTGCGGGTTGGCGTCAAGCACTTCGAGCACAATTTTGCGCAACGCTCCTTCGTCGGAAATTTGCACGAGCCCTTTTTCTTTGACGATTTTCTCCGGGTCGCCGCCGTGTTCGACGAGTTCTTTGAACACTTTTTTGGCGATTTTCGACGAAATCGTGCCGTTTTGGATGAGTTTGATCATGCTTGCTAGGCTTTCTGGCGTCAAGGCGATGTCATGCAGCTCTTTTTGTTCGGCGTTTAAGTACCCGGACACTTCGACCATGAGCCAGTTCGACGCCAGTTTTGGATCAGCGCCGTTGGCGACCGTTGCTTCGAAGAAGTCGGCCATTTCTTTTGTCAGTGTGAGCACTTTGGCGTCGTATTCCGGCAAGCCCCACTCTTCGACATACCGTTTCTGGCGGGCGTCCGGCAGCTCCGGAATCGAGGCGCGGACGCGCTCTTTCCATTCGTCGTCAATATAAAGCATGACCAAGTCCGGCTCTGGGAAGTAGCGGTAGTCTTCCGAACCTTCTTTGACGCGCATCAAAACGGTCGTTTTCGTCGCTTCATCAAAGCGCCGCGTTTCTTGACGGATGACGCCGCCCGAGAGCAAAATTTTCTCCTGCCGCTTCGCTTCGTACTCGAGCCCCATGCGGACGAAGTTGAACGAGTTTAAGTTTTTCAACTCCGTTTTCGTACCGAATTGGTCCGATCCGATCGGCCGGAGCGAAATGTTGGCGTCGCAGCGGAGCGATCCTTCTTCCATTTTGCAGTCGGAGACGCCCGTGTATTGGATGATCGCTTTTAATTTTTCCAAGTAGGCGTACGCCTCTTCCGGCGAGCGGATGTCTGGCTCCGAGACGATCTCAATGAGCGGCGTCCCTTGGCGGTTAAAATCCACGAGCGAATAGCCGTCGCCTGTATGCGTCAATTTGCCCGCGTCCTCTTCCAAGTGAATGCGGGTGATGCCGATTTTTTTCTTTTTCCCGTTCACTTCGATTTCGATCCAGCCGTTTTTGCCAAGCGGCTGGTCGTATTGCGAAATTTGGTACGCTTTCGGGTTGTCCGGATAAAAATAGTTTTTGCGGTCGAATTTCGTCTCGGTCGCGATTTCGCAGTTTAACGCCATCGCTGCTTTCATCGCAAACTCGACCGCCTGCCGGTTCAACACCGGCAACACGCCCGGATACCCTAAGTCAATGACGTTCGTTTGCGTGTTTGGGGGCGCTCCGAACGCGTTCGGGCTGCTGGAGAAAATTTTCGATTTCGTTTTCAGCTCGACGTGCACCTCAAGTCCGATGACCGTTTCAAAGTTCATCACCTAACCCCCCTTACAACACCGGTTTTTGCTTATGGTAGTCAGTCGCCTGTTCAAAGGCGTGGGCGACGCGATAGACCGTGCTTTCATCAAAGTGCTTGCCGATGATTTGCAAGCCGACCGGCAAGCCGTCGACAAAGCCGCACGGCACGGAAATGGCCGGCACGCCCGCCAGGTTGACCGGAATCGTTAAAATGTCGTTTGCGTACATCGTCAGCGGATCACTCGTTTTCTCGCCGATTTTAAACGCCGGCGTCGGCGTTGTCGGGCCGATGATGACGTCATATCGTTCAAATACGTTTTCGAAGTCGCGCTTGATCAACGTCCGCACTTTTTGCGCTTTTTTGTAATACGCATCGTAATAGCCCGAGCTTAACGCGAACGTCCCGAGCATAATGCGGCGCTTGACCTCCGCCCCGAATCCTTCGCTCCGTGTGAGTTTATACATATCGATCAAGTTTTTCGCGTTGTCCGTCCGGTAGCCGTAGCGGACGCCGTCAAAGCGGGCGAGGTTCGCCGAGGCTTCCGACGAAGCGAGCAAGTAGTACGTCGCCAAGGCATATTTCGAATGCGGAAGCGACACTTCTTCCCACGTTGCACCGAGCTTCTCAAGCACGGCAAGCGCCGCCAGCACCGACTGGCGCACGCCTTCGTCGACGCCTTCCCCTAAATATTCGTTCGGCACGGCGATTTTCAATCCTTTGATGTCCCCGGTCAACGCCTCCACATAGTTCGGCACCGGCACGTTTGCCGATGTCGAATCCATCGGATCGACGCCTGCAATCGCCTGCAATAAGTAGGCGTTGTCTTCGACCGTGCGCGTAATCGGACCGATTTGGTCCAGCGACGACGCAAACGCGACAAGCCCGAAGCGCGAGACGCGGCCGTATGTCGGCTTCAAACCAACAACCCCGCAAAACGCCGCCGGCTGGCGGATCGAACCGCCCGTATCCGAGCCGAGCGCAAACGGCACTTCCCCTGCCGCCACCGCCGCCGCCGAACCGCCGCTCGAGCCGCCCGGAACGCGCTCTAAGTCCCATGGGTTGCGCGTCAGCTGAAAGCCAGAGTTTTCCGTCGACGAACCCATGGCGAACTCGTCCATATTCAGCTTCCCGATCGTAATGGCGCCCGCAGCGTTCAGCCGCTCCATAACGGTCGCGTCGTAAATCGGGTCAAAGTTGTATAAAATTTTGCTGGCGCATGTCGTGCGCAATCCTTTTGTGACGATGTTGTCTTTAATGCCGATCGGCAAGCCGAACAGCGGGTTCGTTTCTTCGCCTTTGGCGAGCTGGTCATCCAACTCTTTCGCTTTCGCCCGCGCCTGTTCTTCATTTAATGTTAAAAACGCTTGCACTTTTTCTTCCACTTCGCCGATGCGTCGGTACGATTCGTCGATTAAATCGGAAATCGACACTTCTTTTTTCTGCAGCAACGTATGTAATTCTGATACGGAATGGTCAAAAAGCGACATAAATCCCCCTCCTTACTCTAAAATGGCCGGCACACGGAACTGGCCGTCTTGCTGATCCGGCGCGTTTTTCAACACTTCCTCGCGCGGCAGCCCCGGTTCTGGAATATCCTCGCGCATCACATTTCTCATATCAAGCACGTGCGAAGTCGGCGGAACGTTCTCCGTATCCAATTCATTCAACTGCTCGGCAAACGTAATGATCGCATCGAGCTGTTTCGTAAACATCTCCGCCTCTTCATCGGTAATCGCCAACCGCGCCAAATCGGCGACATGTTTCACTTGGTCAATGGAAATTCGCGACATAGTTTCACCTCCAACGAGTTCGACCTATCACAATACCATGATGATACCAAACTTTTATCCAATGAAGCAACCGTTGCCACGTGTTCTGGGCGAGAATCAATCTATATATTCACGATGCAAACGAATATACGTTCTATAACATCTCCCAATAGCTAAGGCAGGCGTGAAACCGGGGGGATTTGATGTTTGATGTAGGAATATTTCGTTTTCCTGAACAGCGCACGATGGGATGGCACACGCATGAGTAAACGGTTGATGGGAGGAAAAGGACGCGCTCCTATTTTAGACACAGGAAGGAATCGCTCGTGACGCCTTTTTTTATTCAAAGAAATACGATAAAATGAAAGCACAAGGAGGGAAATTGCATGTCGCTGCCAAATCAAAATCATCCATGGACATATGCAGATTACGTAATCTTCATCGCATTGCCAAAAGTATTCGCTTCCATGTGAGAACCCTCCTGACAAAAATCGGGAGGATTTTTTTGCACCGATATGGAATAAATCCTTGACAAACAAGGAATGTGAAGGAGTTTGTCCGCCATGGATGTTCAAATTTTCTTAATTGACAATCCCGAACATATGTACTATAATGACTGTAACGGACGAAAAAGGGGGAATCATGACGATGAGTGACGCTTTGCTCACCCAAGTGCTCGACCGCCTAAGCGCCATGGACGGCACGCTGCAAAAGCTCGTAGAGGGCCAAGAGCGGCTCGAGCGGGAACAAATCGCCATTCGCCAAGAACAAGAAGAAATTCGAAAAGAGCAACAAGAAATTCGGAGAGAACAGCAAGAAATCCGAAAAGAACAACAAGAGATTCGAAAAGAGCAGCAGGAAATCCGCCTGGAACAACAGCGTCTGCGTCAAGAACAAGATTCGCTTCGCGCTGGGCAAACGGAATTAAACGGCATCGTGGCTGCTCTCCTCCACCGCCAAGACGAAACAGACGCCAAACTGGAAGCTCTCGCCGCTGACGTCCACCAGCTTCACCGGGAATTTTCCTCATTGAAACAAACGGTGGACCGCCTCGAACAAAAAATGGACTCCCGTTACGAACAATTGGCTGCCCAAATCGAAGACATCAAGCTGGACTTGAATTTTATCGCCCACCGCACCGTCGACAACGAACGAATCATTTACAAGCTGAAAGAAATGCTGTTCCGCTGATCGATTCATCTAAGAGGAGGCCGCTGCCATGCATATCGCGTTTGACCATCTCGTCCACTTGACCGAACGGCCCGAGCAAGTGAAAATGGCGTTTGAACAATGGGGGCTTGTAGCCATCCACGGCGGCCGTCATCCATCATGGGGAACGTACAACGCCTTATGTTACGTGGAGCATTTGCGCTACATCGAGTGGATCGGCATTGCCGATATACAGACGGCGAGAACGTGCGGAAACCCGCTCATCACTCAGCTTGTCGCCGACCGCCAAGAAGAAAGCGGCTTCTCCCAGTTTGCCTTTCGCACGAACGACATCGAAGCGGTGGCGGCGCAGCTCAAAAGCAAAGGATTCGCCCCAGTCGGTCCGCTCCCCGGCAGCCGCGAGCGCGATGACGGCAAGCAGCTCACATGGTCGATGCTGTTTATCGAAGACGACACAGACGGCGCGTTTCGCTATCCGTTTTTCATTCAATGGGGCGACCGTGATGACGTACGCATGAACGAGCTGGCGCCGCTCATGAGACACCCGATTGGCTCTGTTTCGCTGTCGTCAATTAGCCTCTACACCCTCGATCTCCAGCGGACGGTCAACGGCTACCGCCGGCTGTTTGACTTGCCCGAACCCGATGTCGGGCGCGATGAAGCGGGAGCATACGCGGAGCTCGCTGTCGGCGGCATTGCGATTCGGTTCTATGAGGCTGACCGCCGTCATCCATCGACGCGCCCGTTTTCGTGCCGGCTTGTGGGCGTGCAGAAACCGCGCCGCATCGAAATCGAGGGCGCCACGTACATCATATCTGGCTCTTGACGGCCATTGTATTGCCACATGCTGCGCCCCCTCGCGCTAGGCGCCGTGCCAGCCCTTGGCGAATGCATTCCCACATACTCCCCTTTGCCACTGAATAAGATGGAGTAACCGCTTCTTGATTATCGCAAACCATAGATGGCAAAGGGGGAGTCCAACCGTGTCCCACCCGTATGTTTCTCCAAAACTTTCAGTGGAATGATCCCAACCACGCGCCCTTGATGACGCAGCGCCGCCTCAGCAACCTCTCCCATCAAGCCCCGTGTCCCTCCGCCGTAAATGAGCGTAATGCCGCTTCGGGCTAAAAACGTTCCGAGCGCTTTCGCCGCTTCCTTATATCTCCCATCGTTTCCATTGCTTGATCCGCAAAACACGCAAATCGCCTTCAAGTCTCACACCCGCCTCCTGCCATAACCTGTTGCTCGTTTTGCATCCGTTTTCGAGTGCTGCGCTCATTTTCCTACCGTCATTATACAATGCTCTCCCTGTTCTTTCCACCATCGTTCGGACGGCCTTTTCACGCAAAAAAGGGCCGCTGCTGCAGCCCTTTCCGCTTCCTTCATTTTTGGAGAATCAAATGTTCGGATCACTCCGTTCGCCGTATCCCAAATAACGCGATGATGCCGACCTTATTGATAAATATGCACAAACGGCTCGTCTGCTTTCGCCTGGCGCACGATGAGGCTTTCCGGCTGGCCGGCTGAGGCGATGTAGACATTAACGGTGATGTAGTCCGGGAATTTTTCCATCACCAAGCCGGTCACGTATTGGGTAAAGCCGATCACTTCCGCTTTGCCGTAAAACGGCATCGTAATGTTGATCGTTAACTTCTGAAGCTGGTCGTTGACGTACAATCCTCTGCCGACGATGCCGGTGTAGTTCGAGAAAAAGTCTTCAACGTCTGATTTAAAATTATTGAATTTGAGCCAGTCATCGCGATGGTTCTTTTCCGCCTCATCGGACGGGAATAAATAATATTCCTCGTTCACCGCTTCCCAATCATCGATCGTGGCGCTTCCGTCGTCAACATGGGTGACCGCGAAAAAGTGGCCCGGAATCACGGACGAGCGCGGCGCCTGTTTGTACAAGGCAATCGTGATCGGCACGTTGCCGAGCCCTTTGATATTTCGCAGCCGCTTCAACACCTCGGCGGCGATCCGCTTTCCTTCCCGTTCGATGACATCGTCTTTGATTTTCACTTCGCGTGGATACCCTTGCTCGGTTGAGTAGTAGTGGACGGAATTCAACGCCAGGCCGATGGCGACGCCACCAAGCTTCACCTTGTCGTTATCGACTTTCACTAAGTAGTCGTGCTCCAAAATGCTGGCCAGGTAAATCGGGCTTTGTTTGTTTTTTTGCTCATTCGTTCCTTTGTCGCTGATCGGCGGGTTTAAGCCGATGTTGTCTTCCGGTTTCATTTTCTCTGCCTTCAGCTGGCTTTCCGTCCGCTTGCGGGCGAGCCAGCGCCCGATCGTTTCGCTGTCCAAATATTGCCCTTCCTGCAACAAATATTCATCCGGGGAAAATTGCTCAGATGCCAAGCGCATCAGCCCGGTTTCAAATTCATCGACATCAAGCCGGGTGTTGACGTCGTTGACGACCCGCCCGCGCGCCCCGGACGGCTTAAAAGGCAAGACAACGCGGTAATACGAATCAGAAATGTTGTATTTCGGGATGACCGCTTCTTGCTCTTTGCTTCCTTTGTCTTGCACGACTTCCTCACCTTTGTCAAACTTCGGCGCACACGCAGACAACAAACAAATCGAAGCGAGCCCGACAACGGCCAACCGTTTTCGGGTCCGATTCGTCCAACGACAAGCAACGAAACTGCGCAGTAGTGAGATTTGTTTCATCGTTTCCCCCTGTTGATCTCTTGCAAAAATCGTGGTTCGTCCCAAATCTCAATGCCAAGCTGCTGGGCTTTCTCCAACTTCGATCCGGCATCCTCGCCGGCGATGACAAGGTCGGTGCTGCGGCTGACGCTGCCGGTGACGCGCCCGCCAAGCCGCTCAATTTGTTCTTTTGCTTCATTGCGCGACATCGACGCGAGCTTGCCGGTCAAGACGACCGTTTTGCCGGCGAAGGCAGAGTCAGCAGGCGCTTCAGCCGACCGCTTCGGCCCTTTGTAAGCCATATTGACACCGTAAGCGCGCAGCTCCTGGAGCAGCTCAGTTGCTTCGGGTTGGGCGAAGAACGCCGTGATCGCATCCGCCATTTTCTCTCCGATTTCGGGGATGGCCATCAACTCCTCTTTCGTCGCCCGTTCGAGCCGCTCCATCGTTTCAAAATGCTCAGCCAAAAGTTGGGCGGCTTTCGCTCCGACGTAGCGAATGCCAAGGCCAAACAGCAGCCGTTCAAGCGAGTTTTGCTTCGACGCCTCAATCGCCGCAAGCAAGTTGGCCGCCGACTTTTCCCCCATCCGTTCCAACCCGACAAGCTGTTCCTTCGTCAGGCAGTACAAATCGGCGACATCGCTGACAAGGCCGGCGTTAAACAGCTGGGTGACGACTTTTTCGCCCAAACCCTCGATGTTCATCGCCGCCCTTGAGGCAAAATGGATGAGCCGCTCGCGCAGCTGGGCCGGGCAGTTCGGGTTCAAGCAGCGGAGCGCCACTTCCCCCTCGAGACGGACGAGCTCGCTTTCGCATTCCGGGCAGTGCGTCGGCATCGCAAACGGCGTTTCATCCCCATCGCGCCTGTCAACGACGACGCCGACCACTTCCGGGATGATGTCGCCCGCTTTTTTAATGATGACCGCATCGCCGATGCGAATGTCTTTTTCCCGTATAAAATCTTCATTGTGAAGGGTGGCGCGCTGCACCGTCGTGCCGGCGACGCGCACCGGCTCTAAAATCGCCGTCGGCGTGACGACACCCGTGCGGCCGACGTTCACCTCAATGCCGATTAACGTCGTCACCACTTCCTCGGCTGGGAACTTGTAGGCAATCGCCCAGCGCGGGCTTTTCGCCGTCGCGCCAAGCGCCCGTTGCTGGGCGAATGAGTCCACCTTAATAACGATGCCGTCAATCTCATACGGCAGCTGCGGCCGCTTGTCGTGCCACTCGCTGACAAAGGCGATCACCTCATCGATATTGGCGCAGCGCCGTCGCTCTGGGTTTACTTTAAACCCGAGCGCCTGCAAATAATCAAGCGCTTCGCTGTGTGAAGCGATGCCGAGCGCCTCGGCGTCGGCTAAGCCATATACAAACAAATCCAGCTGGCGCGAGGCCGCCACTTTCGGGTCGAGCTGGCGGAGCGAGCCAGCCGCGGCGTTGCGCGGGTTGGCAAACAGCTCCTCGCCGCGGGCTTTTCGCTCCTCATTCAAGCGCAAAAACGACGCTTTCGGCATAAACGCCTCGCCGCGCGCTTCAAGCGACACCGGTTCTTTCAGACGGAGAGGCAGCGAGCGGATCGTTTTCAAATTTTCCGTAATGTCTTCACCCGTCGTCCCGTCGCCGCGCGTCGCCCCTTGGACGAAATAGCCGTCTTCATAGCGGACCGAGACGGCGAGGCCATCGATTTTCAGCTCGCATACGTACGCCGCTTCCCCGACTTCCTGACGGACGCGGCGGTCAAAATCGCGCAAGTCTCCTTCGCCAAACGCGTTCGCCAAGCTCATCATCGGAACGCGATGCGCCACTTTGCGAAACGCCTCAAGGGGCGGACCGCCGATGCGCTGGGTCGGCGAATCGCTCGTTTTGAGCTCCGGATATTGTTCCTCAATGGCGATGAGCTCTTGCATCAACCGGTCATACTCGGCATCTGGAACAGACGGGCGGTCAAGCACATAATATTCGTACCCGTAGCGGTTCAACAGTTCGCGCAGCTCGGCCGCGCGCCGTTCGGCTTGTTGGCGGTCCATACGTTCACCTGTTCTCCTTTCCTACACTTTCTCAATCGGCGCAAATTTGGCAAGCAGTCGTTTAATGCCGATCGGGCTCGGGAAGGCGATGTCGAGCTCTTGGTCGTCGCCGCCGCCGCGGACGCTGACGACGGTGCCGATGCCCCATTTCCGGTGATTCGCCCGATCGCCGACTTTCCACGATCCCACGGCGCCGCTTGCCTGCGGGCGCGAAACGGCCGAGCGGGAGGCGCCCGCTTGGCGGCGCGAGGCTGTCTCAAGCAAATGCGCCGGAATTTCATTCAAAAAGCACGACGGCGGGTTCATTTGGATGTTGCCAAACAGCGTCCGCATTTGCGCGCTCGTCAGCACAAGTTCTTCCTCCGCGCGGGTGATGCCGACGTACGCCAGCCGCCGTTCTTCTTCCATCTCATCGTCATCCTCGAGAGAGCGGTTGTGCGGGAAAATGCCTTCTTCCATGCCGATCAAAAAGACGACCGGAAACTCGAGCCCTTTGGCGGCATGCAACGTCATCAACATGACGGCATCTCCTTCAGTGGCCTGTTCCGTCCCGTTCAGCTCGTCCAAATCGGAAATGAGCGCCAAGTCGGTTAAAAAGGCGATGAGCGATTTATCGTCGCTCACATTTTCAAAATGCTTCGTCACCGACAAAAACTCATCCAAGTTCTCGAGCCGGCTTTGTGCTTCAATCGTCCGCTCCGCCTTGAGCATCTCGCGGTAGCCCGATTTGTCGAGCACTTCTTCGACGAGTTCGGTGACGGAGACGTATTCTTGCAGCTGTGTCCATTGCTCGAGCTGGCTGCGGAACGCGGCGAGCGCCCCGGCCGCTTTGGCGCCAAGCCCGATCATCTCTAGCTCGCCGAGCGCCTCAAACAAGGACAGCTCATGATCGGCTGCATAGCGGACGAGTTTGTCGATCGTCGAGGCGCCAATGCCGCGTTTTGGCACGTTAATGATGCGAAGCAAGCTTAAATCATCGTCCGGATTGGCGATGACGCGCAAATAGGCGAGAATGTCTTTAATTTCTTTCCGGTCATAGAACTTTAAGCCGCCGACAATTTGATACGGAATGTTCGCTTTCAGCAACATTTCCTCCATGACACGCGACTGGGCGTTCGTCCGGTACAAGACAGCAAAATCACGGTAGCGGCGTTCGCCGCGCTCCACCGCCTCGCGGATGCGTCCAGCGACAAACTGCGCTTCGTCCGCTTCGTTCATCGCCTCATAATAAAGAATCGGCTTTCCTTCCGGGTTTTCCGTCCAAAGCCGTTTCGGCTTCCGGTTGACGTTATGCTCGATGACTTCGTTCGCCGCTTGCAAAATGCGCTTCGTCGAGCGGTAGTTTTGTTCAAGCAAAATGACTTTTGCGTTCGGATAGTCGCGCTCGAACGACAAAATGTTTTGGATGTCCGCCCCGCGCCACCGATAAATCGATTGGTCGGCGTCGCCGACGGCGCAAATGTTTTGAAAGCGTTCCGCCAGCTTTTTGACCAGCGTATATTGAGCGCGGTTCGTATCCTGGTACTCATCAATATGGATGTACTGAAACTTATATTGGTAATAGTGAAGCACATCCGGCACGCGGTCAAACAGTTGGATCGTCGTCATGATCAAATCGTCAAAATCGAGCGAATGATTGCGAAGCAGGCGCTGTTGGTATTCTTGATACACATCGCTGACGACTTTTTCGTAATACGTCGAGGCCCGCTTCGCGAATTGCTCCGGAGGCAACAGCTCGTTTTTCGCCGCGCTGATCGTGCCTAAAATCGTCCGCGGCTCAAATTTTTTCGGGTCTATGTTTTTTTCTTTTAAAATCGTTTTCATGACTGAAAGCTGGTCCGTCGGATCAAGGATGGAAAAATTGCGGTTGATGCCGATGCGGTCAATGTCGCGGCGCAAAATGCGGACGCACATCGAGTGGAACGTCGAAATCCAGACGTCTTCCGCCGCCCCACCTAAGAGCGACTGCACACGTTCCCGCATTTCGCGCGCCGCCTTGTTCGTAAACGTAATGGCCAAAATGTTCCACGGCGCCACATGCTTTTCCGCCATCAAATAGGCGATGCGGTGCGTCAACACCCGCGTTTTCCCGCTTCCCGCCCCCGCCATAATGAGCAGCGGGCCTTCCGTCGTCCTGACGGCTTCTTGTTGCTCTTTGTTTAAATGGGCGAGCAGCTGTTCCGATAAAAAGTTCATTGTTTTCACCACCAATACACCATATGTTCTATTTCGCCTCATTCGCCCGCTTTACGGCGTCCACGGTCAGCAGCGCCTGTTCAAACGATTCGTAAACGGCGTTGCCGACGACAACAGTATCCGCCCGGCGCGCCATCTCAGCCGCCTGCTCCGGTGCGGTGATGCCGCCGCCATAAAACAGCTGCGTCTCGCCGAGCGCCTGTTTCACTTTTTCCACCAAGGCGGGGTCGCCGTATATGCCGCTATATTCAAGATAAAAGATCGGCAGCTTGTACAAATGTTGAGCGAGGCGAGCGTAGGCCACCACATCGTCTTCGCTCAGGCCGGCGTCGGCTTCGGTGAGCTTCGCCGCCTTGCATTCCGGATTTAAAATGCAATACCCCTCGGCAAAAATCTCATCCCAATTCATGATCTCGCCATATTGTTTCACCGCCTCATGATGGCGGCCCACCACCCAGTCGACATGGCGGCTGTTTAACACGATCGGAATGAAATACGCATCAAACCCCGGCGTCAAGGCCTCAAGATTTGTGACTTCAAGCGCGCATGGCACCGAAAAACGGCGGATGCGGGCCAATAAATCGAGCACACCATCGAGCGTCACCCCGTCCGTTCCGCCGACGATGACGGCATCCGTCCCCGACTCGCAAAGGCGCTCAAGGCGCTCATCATCGATCGGTTTGTTCGGATCGAGCTTAAACACATGGCGCCAGGCGCGAATCTCTTCCATGACAATACCCCTTCCACTCTGTTCTCCATTGTTTCATTATAACAAATCCGCAAAAAGAAAAGGAGTTCCTTTGCGAATGGAAGGAATCTCCTTGCCTGCTTAGTCTGTCACCGATTCATTCTCTTCTTGCGGTTGTTCCTCTTTAATGCGGTCAAGCGCCATGGCATAGGCATCGTTTCCATAGTTGAGGCAGCGTTTGACGCGCGAAATGGTCGCCGTGCTCGCTCCGGTTTCCGTTTCAATTTTATGGTACGTATACCCTTCCCGCAACATGCGGGCGACTTCCAGACGTTGGGCAAGCGCCTGAATTTCGTTGACGGTGCATAAATCATCGAAAAAACGGTAACACTCTTCCAAATCGCGCAGCGACAAGATGGCTTTAAACAGTTGATCAAGCTCTCTGCCGCGCAGCTTGTCGATTTGCATGTTTGTCTCCTCCTTGCTTTGGCGAAAAACGATTTGGTGGACTGTTGGCGCTCTCCTCTTTATGTTTATGGTTTGGAAAACCCGCCGGCGGCCGTTTTCGGGTCACCGCCATTGCACGATCGCCAGTTCCGGAACGATATTGATCCACGTTTTGCCTGGCACGAACCCGACCGGCGCCCCATCGCGGTATGGCAGCAGCCGGCCGTCGACATTTTTCCATTCAATCGGCTGGATGATGCCGTTTTGCAGCAAATAGCCATGGCCGCCGGACGTGAGGTCAACGTCGCGCCGCCCATGGCTGTCGATCACTTGATGGCGGGCGGCGATGATCATCACGTTTTGCGCCACAACCGGGTCGCGCGTATCGTAATCGACCGTCTGCTCGCCGCCGCTGTATCGGTAATACCCATGCCGTTCCGGAGCATAGCGGTATTCCACTTGGGCGTACGAGCGGTGCGAATAGGCGATGTGGACCGTCCCTGCCTTTTCCCCGCTCGGTTTGTCCGCGCGAAACGGCAGCGGAGCGACATCGTCCGTCCAAGCATACCCGTTTTGTTCCGCCCCTTTTTTAATGTTGGCAAACGTAATGTACGAGTTGTGCGGCGCCTTGCGGAAGGAAACGCGCTTAAACAGCGTTCCGTCATAAAAGAGCCCGTTCAAATAATCGGTTTCCCCCTGCTCGAGCCGCGCTTTCGCTTCCGGGCTCCATCCATGGCAAACATAAATGGCATTGTAGCCCTCGCTCAAATCAATATAATAATCACGCGCACTCCGCACCGGTCCGACTCGTTCCGGCTGTTCGCTTTGGTAAAGCGCCAAAAAGCGGGTGATATCCCCCTCAGCGAGCACCTCATACACGATGTCCGCCTTGCTTAATCCCGACTGTGGGCGCGCCTTCGGATGGTTGTTGACCATCACGCCGACGACCCGTTGATGAACGTTCCCTTTCGCCGGCAGCCCGGTCAGCGGGAACGTTTGTTTTTCCTCCGCCGGAGGCTTGGACGGCTGCTCCTGCCGAGGAGCCGGTTTGGCTGGTTCAGCCTGCTTCGGCTCGCTTTTGGTCGTGCAGCCTCCTAACAACAATACCGCGCAGCTGATGACGAACAGCCAATGTTTCAATGGACACACAACCCTTTCTTTTTTATTTTACCGCATTATCGAAGGAAAGAGTACCGTTTTGTGCATGACATCGTAAATGCCGCGCTGGGTGATGCGCACATACGGCAAATGGGTCGACTGCAAAAAGAGCAACGAATACACAGGGTCTTCAAAGCGGTATCCCCTCTCCCGCAACAGACGGACGAACTCTTTTTCCTTGTCGATCAATGACTCCATCTCCAGCGCGGACATCATGCCACCAAGCGGAAGCGGAAGCTCAAATACGATTTCGCCATTTTCGGCAAGCACCAAGCCGCCGCCGATTTCCTTCATCCGTCGGAAAGCGAGCAACATATCTTCCTTATGTTTGCCGATTAAAACCAAATCGCCCGTATTCGAGTACGAGCTCGCCAATCCGCCGAGCGCTGATGAAAAGCCTTTGAGCATCGTGTTGACGTGCCAGCGTCCATTCCGGTCAAGCAGCACCGGCAAGTCCGGACGAATCGAAGAATGGCGGAGCGTGACCGTATAACCGTGCCAAAGACGGGTTCGCACCTCTTTTCCCGTCATGGCCTCATGGTCGCCATCCACGCCAAACAGCGCCATTTTAACAAGCGTTTTTTCCGACGCTCCCGGAAAATGCCCTTCGATTTTGCGACGCCGCCGTTTCGCCTCTTGCATCCAATACAAAACGATGTCATCGCCGCTGACGAGTCTCGACCATGATGTCAGCTCGCCGCCTTGGAGGACCGTTTCCTGGTCAAGCCATCGTTTGATCCGTACGTTGGACAATTGCTCATCCTCGCGCTCCAGCTCCGTTTGGCCATCAAACCGGCACCACCAATACATCGAAGTTGGAAGCGTATTCATTTGTTGCAAAAACAAAAGCGCCTCGTCATCATTCAGATGCAAAAGGAAAAACAAGTTATCGTTCACTAGCGTCGTCGTCCCGCGCGCCGCTGCATAACGGGCAAAGGAACGGGGATTATATAATTGAAATGGATGGACATGCGGCTCGATGTAGCCGGGAACGAGCACATACCCGCGGCAGTCGACGACTTCGCATGCCCCGTCGACCCGGTCGGGAAGACGCTCTCCGGCATACACGATGCGGTCACCATTAATCCATATATTTCCTTTTATCCATTCACGAAAATACGAGTGCAAATACGTCGCATTCACCAATACTTTCGTTGGTGATTATTTGCCTTCAATCACTGCTGCTTGTTCACGCAGTTCGCTGCCTTTCCAGCGGTAACGTTGTTCGCCCATTGACACCCCGTCCCTTGTTTCCTAATCGTTCCATATAACCATTTTAACGTACGAAAGCGATTTTCACAATAAAAAGATGAGGAGGGGCAAGCCAATGGCAAATATCGGCATTGTGAATGCGCTCATTCGCATTACGCTCGGTTTGACTGTCGTAGCATGGGCGACCGCCCGCCTGGCCCGGCGGCCATGGTGCACATCGTACTTGTTCGCCGCTTTGCTTGGGGCCATGAAAGTCGGTGAAGGGATTACCCGTTTTTGCCCGCTGACGGCCTTGTTTGACAACATGCAGCGCCAGCAGCTGCTTGAAGAACAAAAAGAAGCCGTTGTCAATCCAACGTAACGAACATCATGCGGTCAACTTGGAACAAGGTTGCATATGGCACCTGTTTCCTGTCGTGCTGGCGTGTGTTGCGCCGGCGGACGAAGATGCTGCGACCTCGTCTCGTCAAGTTCGGAGGCATCCACTTTGCGGGGAACTGGCTTCGGCCTTGTCGTCCATTTACTTGGAACTTGCGTCTTGAGCCGCCCGGACTTCTCAGGAAAGTTGGCTTCGACCCCGCCCGAATTGTTCCATTATCACGCCAAAAAGGGGCTGACCCAAAAGTCCGCCAAAAAGCGGACTTTTGGAGTCAGCCCTCTCTGGTTTTTGTATATTTTACCAAACGGAACAAAATTCCGACTCTGTTCTTCCCCTCATTTACGCCACCAAGGACAATTGCTTGTCCCTAG
>NZ_JAFWFM010000022.1:0-5235 GCF_017515625.1 Geobacillus sp. | reverse complement strand
CTTTTTTGTCCCCGTCGCCCTTGACGACTCTTCCGCACCTTTGGCGGGTGTTGGTCAAGGGCGAATCCGGCCCTCCGCATGCCCCACGATGCTCAATGGGATGATCTGTGTGGAGTTTTCATAGAACTTTTGACGCTACCTCGCCTGCCTGAGGCGGATTTTATAAATGAGCAATACGAGCGCGGCGACCGCCAATCCTTCCGCCACAGGCAAAAAAACAGCGAAAAACGTTAACACTGTGCAGCCGAGCGCCAGCAAGACGTAAATGACGGCGCTTTTCAACAGCGGCAGCCGGCGGGCAAAACCGAGACGGTAAACAAGCGCCGCCAGCAGCAAAACCGTGGCGTACAGCAGCCACATGCCGCGCTCGGGATTGCCGTCAACGTCATAAAGAGAGGCGAAAAACGTCAGCCGTTCCAGCACGTTCATATTGTTCCCTCCCGTCCACCCGAATGCCCGCCAAAACGCAGCCTTGTTTTGTTTCCTCTCAAGCGCCGCGCGGCAGAAGCATGCACACGCCGGCGCATCCAGGGCTTTCCCGGTTAGCCAAAGGCATGCCGCTTCTATTTTGCCTGTTGCGCCGCTTTCTTTCTCTTCTCCGCTTTTTCGCGCTCGCTTTTGCTTAAGATTTTTTTGCGCAAACGAATGGAAACCGGCGTCACTTCGCAATATTCATCGTCGTTCAAATACTCAAGCGCCTCTTCCAACGTCAGCAGGCGCGGCTTTTTCATCGTCACCGTCTGCTCTTTCGTCGATGAGCGCACATTCGTAACATGCTTCTCGCGGCAAATGTTGACGACAAGGTCGTTTTCCCGGTTGTGCTCGCCGACGATCATTCCTTCGTACACTTCTGTGCCCGGCTCGACAAAAATCGTGCCGCGGTCCTCAAGCTGCATAATGCTGTACGCTGTCGCCTTGCCGGTTTCCATCGAGACGAGCACCCCTTGGCGGCGGCCTCCGATCGCGCCAGGCTGCATGGGAGCGTAATGGTCAAATGAATGGTTTAAAATGCCATACCCACGCGTCAGCGACATAAATTCGCTTCGATAGCCGATCAACCCGCGCGACGGCACAAGAAAGACGAGACGCACTTGTCCGTTGTCTCCATGCACCATATCGGCGAGTTCGCCTTTGCGGCTGCCAAGCGATTCCATAACGGCGCCGGTATACTCTTCCGGAACGTCGATCACGACTCGTTCAATCGGTTCGCACAAAACGCCATCGATCTCTTTGACAATGACTTCCGGCTTCGATACTTGCAGTTCATACCCTTCTCGGCGCATGCTTTCAATTAGAATGGCTAAATGAAGCTCGCCGCGTCCGGAAACGATCCATGCATCCGGCGAATCGGTCGGCTCGACGCGCAGGCTGACATCGGTCTCAAGCTGGGTGAGCAGCCGCTCTTCCAACTTCCGTGCCGTCACATATTTGCCTTCGCGCCCGGCAAACGGGCTGTTGTTGACAAGAAAGGTCATTTTCAGCGTCGGCTCATCAATATGAAGCGGCGGCAACGGTTCCTGGCGGTCCGGCGGACAAACGGTCTCGCCGACGTTAATGTCTTCCATTCCCGCAACAGCCACGATGTCGCCGGCGTGGGCTTCTTCAATCTCGATCCGCTTTAAGCCAATAAAGCCGAACAACTTTGTGATGCGGAACTGTCTCACGGTGCCGTCGCGCTTCAATAAGGCGACTTGCTGGCCGGTTTTCATCGTGCCGCGGAAAATGCGCCCGATGCCGATGCGGCCCACGTATTCGTTATAATCGAGCAGGGCCACCTGGAATTGCAACGGTTCATCGCGATTGTCCGCCGGCGCCGGAATATGCTCGATGATCGTCTCAAACAAGGCGGTCATGTCCCCGCCTTGCCGGTCCGGGTCAAGGCTTGATGTTCCGCGCAGCGCCGATGTGTACACGACCGGAAACTCAAGCTGCTCCTCCGAAGCGCCGAGTTCAATAAACAAGTCGATCACTTCATCGACGACTTCCGCCGGACGGGCAAACTCGCGGTCGATTTTGTTGACGACGACAATCGGCACAAGCTGCTGCTCAAGCGCTTTTTTGAGCACAAACCGCGTTTGCGGCATACAGCCTTCGTACGCATCGACGACAAGCAAGACGCCGTCAACAAGGCGCATGATCCGCTCCACTTCCCCGCCGAAATCGGCGTGCCCCGGTGTATCCAAAATGTTGATGCGCGTCCCTTTATACAACACAGCAGTATTTTTGGCTAAAATCGTAATGCCGCGCTCACGCTCCAAATCGTTGCGATCAAGCGCCCGCTCCTCGACTTGTTCGTTTTCGCGGAATGTTCCCGACTGCCGGAGCAGTTGGTCGACGAGCGTCGTTTTTCCATGGTCGACGTGGGCGATAATCGCAATATTGCGAAGATCCATTCGTTTCTTGGTCAATGTTGGTCACTCCTGTTAGACAAGCTGCTCGTCTATTATATCACAAAACATAGAAAATCAAGCATATATAGATGCAACATAACGTTTGGTGAAGAGCCGCATTTTCCGGTACACTAGAAAAAGACGCCTCATTTTCCGAGAAAGGAGTCAAGCGGATGAAACGCATCGAACCTGTGCCGCTGCTACTCGCCATCCTCGCTGTCGCCGCCGTCATGGCGATCGGCGTTTTCATCGCTAGGCAAAGCGCAACCGGCATCGCCGTCTCGACGCTCACGTTTATCACCATTATGGGCGCCGGGTTCGTTCGCAAAAAGCGGATGCGCGAATAAAAAAACGGGACTGATCCGAAAACGCACTCGCATTTTGGATCAGCCCCTTTTCTTGCCGCAGCCTCCTTCTCGTCAGCCCCGAAGGTAGCGATACAAAATTTCCTCATGCACGCCCGGCTTGGCGGCAAGCACAGAGCTGCGGTTGAGCAGATCGATCGGCTTTCCGTCGAGGTTCGTCATGATTCCGCCCGCCTCTTCAATTAAAATCATCCCGCCGGCAAAATCCCACGGCGACAGGCGCGGCGAAATGTAGGCGTCCAAGCGGCCGGCTGCGACATAGGCGAGCTCGAGCGCCGCCGACCCGTACGAACGCGTGCCGCGCGCATCTTTGGCCAGCCTCACGAGTGGACGATGGTCGAGACGTTTATTTTCCATGAGCCATGTGCCATTAATGGCGATGATCGATTCCGCCATCGGTGCCGGCTGCAAGCGGCCGAGCGGCTCGCCGTTCAAAAACAGCCCCTTCCCTTTTTGCGCGGTATACAGCTCGTCAAAGACAACGTCATACACATAGCCAAGCTGGCCGACGCCATCTTCGAAAATGCCGACCGACACGGCAAAGTGGCGCCGCTGATGGACAAAGTTCATCGTTCCGTCAATCGGGTCAATGACCCATACAACGCCGTCCAATGCGGCCAGCTCATCGCCGAACCCTTCTTCGCCCAACAGGCGATGGCCGGGAAATTGGCGGCGGATGTGCTCGGCGAAAAACTGCTCAATGCCGCGGTCGACGTTCGTCACCAAGTCGTTGCGGTTTTCCTTCGTTTCCACAGTCAGCGGCTCCGCAAACGAGGCGCGGATGCGCTGTCCCGCTTCTGCAATCCATTGCCGGGCATACTGGTCGATCTCTTCCCATTTTCCTTCCATGTCTATTCCTCCCGCTTTTATTATGTACGCAGCAGCCGGAAAGGGGTGGGCACCGCTCAAGAAAAAAACGAACCGCAAAGATGGTTCGCCTTAAAAATGGTCATACTTGAAGGCGCATCAGTTCTTGGCGCAGCTTTTCAAGCCGCCGTTTGCATTCTCTTTTCTTTTCTTCATCGTTTTCCATCATGGCTTCATACAGCGTCGCCAATTCATAATCAAGTTCGAGCCGCAACACCGCCATGCGTTTGTCTCCGTCTAGCCGTTTCAGCGAATTGGCGGTTTTTTTCATCTTCGTCCGCACCCCTTTCTCGATCATCAGCTAAACTTCCGGCGCCCCTCACGGAATGTACTGCTTCGTTTTGTTTTATATTTTAATATTATGTGGAAAAAGGGGTGTATGCAACTAATTTGTGCGTTTACCTACCGCGTTTCGCCCGCTTGGCCCGATGTGAATCCAGTCGCCGTTTTTTGCCTCTTTCACCTGCTTGATGACCGCGTACGATGAATAGCCGCTTTCCTTTTCAAACTCGGCGTACAACCGGTTTTCCTCGCTTTTGGACGGGACGATCTCTTTGAAACGGCGGTATATCTCCATTAATTCTTCGCGTTTCATCCCCCGCTCATACGCCGTTTCGACCGCCGTAAAAAATTTAATGACATCGATGATTTCTTGCGTCGACCAATCATACGAAAACGGGTACGAATAGCCCATTGTTTCACCTCCGCTGTTAGTTTGCCCAACGGCGCCGAATTTGTTCCGCCTCGCCGATCATGCGGGCAAACAGTTCAGCGACCGACGGAATGTCGTGAATGAGCCCAATCGCCTGTCCGGCCCAAGCGAGCCTCAAGCATATGAGCGAACGGGCGGCCGTGCTGGCCGATGGCAAAATTAACTCCAAACGGCCAGTCCGTCTTTTCTTTCACTTTGCGGATTTCCTCGCGCAAGCGCTCCGGGCTTTCAAGCGACATCGCCGTAATTTGGCCGAGCCCGCCGGCGTTGGAGACGGCGGCGTCCAAGTCGGCGTACGCCAGATAGGCTCATCCCCCTTGAATGATTGGATATGTAATGCCGAGCAACTCGGTCACTCTCGTGTTCCATTCCATCGATTCATTCCCCTTTTTGATGTTATCCTTCTTTTACTTCTTGTTTTGATCGCCATTCTCCTTTTTTGGTGCAACATTCTTTTCTTCTTTGCAAACGAACAAATAAATGCTATAATGCATTTGTTTTATTTTTAAGGTAAAGAGGTGTGGGGAACCATTGTCACAACTCGAAACACCATTGTTTACCGGACTGTTGGAGCATATGAAAAAAAATCCGGTTCAATTTCACATCCCCGGCCATAAAAAAGGGGCCGGCATGGATCCGGAGTTTCGCTCCTTCATCGGAGAAAACGCCTTGGCGATCGATTTAATCAACATCAGTCCGCTCGACGATTTGCATCATCCGAAAGGGATGATCAAACGTGCACAGGAGCTCGCCGCCGAAGCGTTCGGCGCCGATTACACGTTTTTCTCAGTGCAAGGGACGAGCGGGGCGATCATGACGATGGTCATGTCGGTCGCCGGACCGGGCGATAAAATTATTGTGCCGCGCAACGTCCATAAATCGGTCATGTCTGCAATCGTCT
>NZ_JAFWFM010000200.1:0-6662 GCF_017515625.1 Geobacillus sp. | reverse complement strand
TTTTGCATCAAATTCGGGAGTGTGGTATGCTTGTTCATAGAGAGCACCTCCTGGGTTTGTTTGTGTTGTTACTCACATTCTACAGGAAAGGTGCTCTTTTTTCTATACCCTTTGGATTTTATTGGATAATCAACACGCCTGCTTTCTATCATTGTATTCGCTCCTGACAGCGAATTGCCTTTATTTTAGCCAAATTTCAAAAAGAAATCTACATCCGTCCAAGGCGGCCCTCCCTTGAATTTTCCCCGCCTGTTTGGGGTGTGAGCGTTGGAGGGCTCAAGAAGGACGGCGATTTGAGGGGAAACACCGCTCTTCAATAAGTTTCTTAAAAGACCTTACAACGCCACCGCTTCGTTGGGTTTTATCCTTATCTATTATGGACAAACCATTTGCAAGAAATCAAGCATGAGCCCCCTCACAACAAAAATAAACCGGCGTGGGATCCCTACGGACGACCCACGCCGGAACGAATCTTTTGAAACGGACAAAGGGCGACAAGCGCAGACCATTCGGTGAAAAGGCGTCACCAGTCAATGCGCAATTCAAGGGTAGCGAGGCAATCAGCCAGCTGCCGCTTAATCTCCGCCAATGCAGCCTCCGTCTTGGCTTCTGCACGCAACACAAGAATCGGCTGCGTGTTCGACGGCCGCACCAACCCCCAGCCGTCTGGGAACTGGATGCGGGCGCCATCCACATCGACAACAGGGAAACGGCCGGCAAATTTCTCTTTTACTCTGGCAATGGCAGCCGCTTTTTTCTCTTCCGGGCAAGCGACGCGTGTCTCCGGCGTCGCGGCGTACTGCGGCACGTCGGCGAACCACTCGGACAGCGGGCGCTCATCGTGCGACAGTAATCGAAGCAGGCGCCCAGCGGCGTACAGCGCATCGTCATAGCCGTAAAACTCATCATTGAAGAACAAATGACCAGACATTTCACCGGCAAACGGGATCTCCGGACGACGGCGCAACGTCGCTTTGACGTGCGAATGGCCGGTGCGATGGAAGAACGGTTTCCCGCCGAGCCGCTCAATTTCCTCAACTAGCGCTTGCGAACATTTCACTTCGACGGGCGCGTCGGCTCCCGGATGGCGCTTCAAAATTTCGCGCCAGAACAGCACCATCAGTTGGTCGCCCCAGCGGATCGCACCCGTTTCATCCACGACTCCGATCCGGTCGCCGTCGCCGTCAAACGCGATGCCAAGATCCGCCTGCTCCTTGCGCACCATCTCAATCAAGTCCGTTAAGTTCTCCGGCACGACCGGGTCCGGATGATGATTCGGAAACGTCGGATCGGATTCACAGTAAAGCGGGATGACATCACATCCCCACTCTTTGAGCACTTGTGGCGCAATGATCGATGGGGTGCCGTTGCCGCAGTCGACGACGACCTTCAGCTTGCGCGGACCGAGCTTAATTTTCTCCTTCAACATCTTGATATAGGCCGGAGCAAGGTCAAGCGTTTCCTCGCGCCCGCGCGCTGTTTCAGGACGCGGCTGTTCCTGGCTGAGCCGCTCCATCGCCCGCCGCAGCGCTTGGATGCGCTCGCCATAAATTGTCGTTTTCCCCATGGCGATTTTAAATCCGTTCTCATCCCCTGGGTTATGGCTGGCGGTGATGATCATGCCGCATGGAATGTTCGTGTAGTATAAGCTGTAGTAAAACATCGGCGTCGTCGAAAGCCCAATATCGACGACATCGCAGCCGCCATCGAGCAGCCCATCTTTGAGCGCCCGATGCAAGCCAGGCGATGACAGACGATTGTCATGACCGACAACCGCCCTCTTCTCGCCTTCCTTTTGCATCATGTCGGCAAAGGCCCGTCCGAGCCAATACGCGAACGACTCATCGAGCTCCTCTCCGGCTCGTCCGCGGATGTCGTATTCTTTAAACACGTGTGCTGGCCATGCGAACGGTTTCGTTGTTGACGTATTCATCGACAACCACCTCCACCGAAATTGATTGAGCGATTGCTGCTGTTAACAAGTACGACAATGTTGACTCCGCCCCTCGATTCGGGTTCGGGCCGTTCGGGCTAAGCCCGTCGCAGCAACTGCCGTCGCTTGGGTCCGCAAGCGGCGCGTTGCCGTCGTTTTGTCCGTAAAACCAAGCGAGGCAGCGGCGGACGACGCCGCGATAACGCTCGTCGTCCGTTGCCCAATACGCTTCGCGCGCCGCCAAAGCGAGCTTCATCACATCAAGCGGCTGTTGATCCCAATCGGCGCGGTAGCGGCGGCTGCACCAGCCGCGGTTGCCGACCGGACGGATGACACCTCCCGGTCCGCTCATTTTTTCAATAAGGAAAGCAAGGCTTTTTTCCGCCACTTCCTTCACCTCATCCCGCGGCGCGCGCCGATATGCCGTCCAAAGCGCCCACGGCAGCACCCCGTTGGCGTACGTCAACTCCGGCTCATACCAATGCCAATCGTCGCCAGCATGCTCCCAATACGCCGCAAGCAGCCGCTGCTCAAGCCGTGCAGCCAAAGCTGCCACTTCCTCTTGATCGATGCCAAGCGGGCGTCCTTCTGTCAATAAGACGCCGCAAGTGGCCACCCCCCAGGCGACGCCGCGCAGCGAGCGAAGCTCCCATGCCGCCGGCAGCGCCCTCCTCAACATGTCCGCAGCCGCCTCGCGCCGCGCCGCATCATCCAATTGCTTATACGCGATCGCCGCCGCCCAAAACGACCGCCCGAAGCAGTCGTCTGAGGGCGTCTCTTCCTCTTTCGTCCGATCGAAGAAAAAGTTGTTATGGAACGTCCCGTCATCGTTTTGCGCCCAAAGCAAAAAGGCCAAATATCGGTCAAGCAGACGATACAGCCGCTCCTTTGTTTCTTGATCGTCGAGCAACGCCAGCCACTCGAGGCACGCCCATATGGCGCGGGCGTTGTCATCGGTCGAATACCCTTCGCGCCGCCGCGGAATGCGGCCGAGGCTATGCTCGAGCAACCCGGTGTCGTCAGTCATGCGCTCGAGATGGTCGAACTTAATGACCGACGAAACCAACCGCCTTCACCTCCCCGCGTTTTGCGGCGCACACGCGCTCAAATAAGGCGACATGCTGTTCGCCGATGCGCGGCCAATGCGTGTTCGCCCCAATTTGGCGCACGGTTTCTTCCCAGCGTTTTAACGCCGCCTCATCGGCCAACAGCTGCCCAAGCCGCTCTTCCCATCGGGCGGTATCGCCATACGGCAACAGTAGCTCCTCGCAGCCCCGCAACAAATCGCGCGCATGCTCATACGGCGTCGAAACGACCGGACGGCCGACGCCGACCGCATAGGCAAGCGTGCCGCTTGTAATTTGCTGAATGCCCGGGTACGGGGTGACATACAAATCGCACGCCGTCAAATAATCAATCAGCTCTTCTTCGCTGAAATACCGGTCCTCCATGCGGACATGGCCGTCGAGTCCAAGCCGATGAATCAACGCTTTCAGTTCATCGCGGTACGCCTCGCCCTCCCGTTTTTTCACTTCCGGATGTGTCTGTCCGGCGATGACATACAGCGCTTCCGGCACCTTGCGCACGACGCCCGGCAATGCGGCGAGCACCGACTCGATTCCTTTGCCGCGGCTTAGAAGCCCGAACGTCAACATCACTTTGCGGCCGCTGAATCCGAGGCGTCGGCGAAGCGAATCGCGATTTTCGCTGCTTGGGCCTGGAGCACCGTGCGGAATGTAGACAATTTTTTCTTCCGGCAAGCCAAACGCTTTGACCAAATACGGGATCGCCTGCCGGTTCATGACGATGATGGCGTCGCTTGCCGCCGCGATTTTTTCTTGAATCGGGCGGTACGGCAGCGGCGGTTCGGCAAACACCGTATGGAACGTCGTCACGAGCGGCTTTTCGAGCGCCGCGATGAAATCGAGAATGTATTCGCCTGCCTCGCCGCCGAAAATGCCAAATTCATGCTGCAGGACGACAACATCGATGTCGCTCTCATTCACCCGTTTCGCCATTTCGGCATACGCCGCACGGTTTTGCGCCGGGAGCGGCCAATACGCCGGGTTGTGGCGATAGGCGTCATCGCCGTCGCTTTCGTTGTACAACACGATGATGCGGTCGCCATCGGACGGTCCGCGGACGCCGTCAATACTTTGCCGCAAATGTTCCGTAAACGTCGCCAGCCCGCACCGCCGCGGCGGATACGTGCTGACGTAGGCAATTCGAATCATGCTTGCACCGCCTCCTTGAACTGATTAATAATCGAATCTTCGAACACTTTTCCCGCCGGCGTCACCGTCCGATAGCCGAAAATGCTGTTTTGCAAACGGCTGCGGTCACGAATGACAGAGCGGTCCCAAACGATGGTCTGCGCGCAATGGACGCGGGCGCCAATTTGGCAGCGGTCGCCGATGACCGCATTCGGGCCGATCACAGCCTGCCGTCCGATTTTCACATGGTCGCCGATGAGCACAGGCGGTACAAACAAGACGCCCGACCCAATCTCGACATGTTCGCCGACAAATACCCCTGGCTGGATTTCACGGCCTTTCAGCGGAATCGGAAACTCCCGACGCAACGCATCCCAGTGAACTTGGCGGTAGCGGGCCGGCGTCCCCATATCACGCCAGTATCCGTCACTGACGATGCCATAGACACCGACATTCCTTTCGATCAGCAGCGGGAATGTTTCGCGTTCAATCGACACTTCCCGCTCCGCCGGGATATAGCGCATCGCCTCTGGCTCCAAAATATACATGCCGGCGTTGATCCGGTTCGATGGCGCTTCTTCGCGGCGCGGCTTTTCGATAAAGCGCAAAATTCGCCCGCTGTCGTCTTGTTCTACGACCCCATAGGAAGAAGGATCGTCTACTTCCGTTAAAACAATGGTCGCCAAACCGCCATGTTGACGATGGAAATCAAGCAGCGGGATCAATTGCGGCAAATGCACAATGTCGGCGTTAAACACGAGAAACCGTTCCTTCAGCCAGCGCTCGGCGTTTTTGATCGCCCCAGCCGTTCCGAGCGGGAACGGTTCGAGCGCGTATGTAATCTTGACGTTCCAGCGCTTCCCATCTTCGAAATAGCGACGGATCACTTCTGAACAATGATGGGCGGCGATGACAAATTCGTTGACTCCTTGGTCGCGAAGATGAACGATGAGGTGTTCAAGCCATGGCCGGTTCGCAATCGGGGCCATCGGTTTGGGGATGTTTTCGGTCAATGGACGAAGACGCGTACCTAATCCTCCTGCCAGCAACAATGCTTTCATTTCGTCATCCCTCCATATCTTTTTTTCACAAAAATAGACACCTTTTTTGACGGATGAACGTGAAAATGAAAGTAGTTCATATATTGCTAGCACTCGACTGAGATGGTTGCTAATAATAATATACATAATATTCCTTCTGTTGCGCAAGCGAAATGATTGTCGGATGGTATCGATGAGGAATGATTGATGCTTGCAAATTTCAAAACTTTCATTTTCTCGTTCTTCTTTTTCTTTGCGGTATAATGTACATCGTTAATGCTATATATATGTGAGGGAGGAGGAGAATACGCCATGATTTCTTCATTTTTCCGTTACCGTGTCGGCATCGCCGGCGCCGGTGCATTCGCTGAATTTTTAGCCGGCGCGCTCGCCCCGCTTCCTTCCTTTCAGCTTGCTGCCGTCGCCGGCCGAACGGACGCAAAGCGCCAGCGCGTCATCGACGCCTATCGCCGCCGTCAGCCGCAGGCGGGCGACGTGCGCGAATACCGCGAAGCTGAACAATTGATCGTTGACCCGCATGTTGACATCGTCATTCTCACCACCCCGCCGCATTTGCACGCCCCGCTTGCCAAGCGGGCGCTTGAGGAAGGAAAACATGTGCTCCTTGAAAAGCCAGGCGGCCTCACCGCCGAGGCGCTGCGGGCGAACATCCAGCTCGCCGCCCGCCAAAACCGGGCGTTGGCGGTCAATCTCGTTCTTCGCTACCACCCGCTCGCTGAAGCTGTCAAGCAACTCATCCATCGCGCGCTTCTTGGCCCAGTGGACTACGCAAGCCTTCACAACGCGGCTCACCGCGTCGCCAAAGGCCATTGGTTTTGGGACGAGCGGCGAAGCGGAGGCATTCTCATTGAGCACGGCGTCCACTTTTTTGAAGTCGGACGCGACTGGTTTGGCGAAGCGGCTTCCGCACGCGGATTCGCGCTTCAGGAACCAGACGGCACACGGCCGCGCGTCGGCGCTACGGTGATTCATGAAGGCAAGGGCCGGCGCATCCCCGTCCATTATTACCATGGCTTTACGATGGACCCTGCCGCTTCGGAATCGACGCACTGGGACATTCATACGAAACGCGGCCGCATCGTGCTTGACGGCTGGATTCCGACGCAGCTGTCCGTCTCCGGCCTCGTCACTGACGAGGAGGCAGCCTGCATTGACGCCTGGCTTGACGCCATCCCGACAAAGCCGTCGGCTGACGCTATCGAACAACTGCAGCAAGCGGCCGACCGGCTGTTGCCGCCCACGGAACCTTCAGCCGCTCCGCGCCGCCCATACGAGCGCACCGTGGTGCTCTCGGACCGCCACGGGTGGTACGAAGCGATCGCTCAAACGCGCTTTCTTGATTTTTGCCGTTTGATCGAGAACCCGAGCTGGCGCGTCCTCGTCACCGCCGAAGACGCCGCCGCCGACCTCGCTTTGGCGGAAGCGTGCACCGTGACGGATAAAGCAGACGACCCA
>NZ_JAFWFM010000199.1:0-11046 GCF_017515625.1 Geobacillus sp. | reverse complement strand
TCGGTCCGCCGCCGCTCGGGGTCAAATAACCTTCGCCTTCCGGGTGCAAGCACCCTTGCAGGCGAAGAACATTTGACCATCGCGGCGACCCGCGGACCTCCGCTTTTCGTCGCGCTTCGTTTCGTTCAGTTTTCAAGGAACGCTGTAAATTTCCCTTTGTAAACATCTCTTTTATATTATCATAACACTTTTTTGATGTCAACCACTTTTTTGCTTCGCTGTTGCCAAGCTGCTTTTCCGAACAGCGACGTTTAAAAATATACCACTTTACCTCCAAAAATGCAAGATAATATTTTATAGGAAGTTTGCGGATCCCAATCCATGTTTATCCCCACCCCCGCTTTTACCTCCTCTGGCGCCAAGGAGTGGCAATTATGTTTCATAACCGCCATAGACCGCCGCATAAGATGTACATAGGACAACTGTTTAGGGAGGGATGGAAGCCATGTTTTACGCACTAAATGGGCGGACATTGAAAAAAGCTCTCATTATTATTTGTTCTGCTTTTTTCACTGCGTTCATCCTATACGCTTATGAAATGAACCGACCCGTGTTTTCGCTTTCCTCTGGGCCTAAGGCCGTGTACAAGGTGGACAATGACCGCGATGAGGTGGCATTGACGTTTGACATTAGCTGGGGGGATGAGAACGCGGAAAAAATTTTGGACGTATTGAAGCAACACGGGATTAAAAACGCAACCTTTTTTTTATCAGCCTCATGGGCTGAACGCCATCCGTCCGTCGTAAAGCGGATCAAAGAGGAAGGGCATGAAATCGGCAGCATGGGGTATAATTTTGTCAATTATGCAGAACTCGAGAACGCTAAAATCCGCCAAGATTTAATGATGGCGGCGAAAGTGTTCGACATGTTAGGTGTGAAAAACGTCGAGTTGCTGCGCCCCCCGGGAGGGAATTTTAACAAAAAGGTGCTAAAACTTGCGGAGTCTCTCGGCTATACGGTTGTGCATTGGAGCGTTGACTCGAAGGACTGGCTGAATCCCGGCACAGAGCAAATTGTCGCCAACGTTACAAGCGATTTGGAGCCGGGCGATATTGTGCTCCTTCACGCGTCCGACTCGGCCAAACAAACGGCAAAGGCGCTGCCGAAAATTATTGCAGCCATGAAAGAAAACGGCTATAAAAACGCCAGCCTCTCTGAGCTGCTGGCCAACGGTGAAGCAGAAAGCAAAGGGATCGACTAAAAAGGGCGGGAGGCGGGTTTTCGCCTAAAAGCCGCCAGCCTTCCCTCAAGACTTTAGCATGGCCGTTGCAGTTGGATGATATCCTGATCATGTTTCCTTTTAGAATGAGCGGCCCGACAAAAAAGAACAGGCGGCGCTTTACGCGGACGATCCTGCGCCGCCTGTCAATTTATGCAGTATAAGAAGTTGATATGCATTGCATACTAATAACGGAATCAGCATCAAATATAACCAGTCTCGGTCATTGATGCGCAAAACGGGAAACCATTCAATCACCGTTACCACGACCATAAAGAACAGCGCCGGGACGAATGCCCCTTTGTTCGTCTGCGCGCTTTTTATGTAGGCAACGGCTAAGCCAACCGCCAAAATAAACAAGGCGGTCAATACATACGGGATGATCGAATCGCCTTTATCCGCAAACACCATGTAGCGGAAATAGACTAGATCGAACAGCACGAATATGATCAAAACAAGCTGGACAGCGTTCCAGAGGGAACGGAACATGCCAAGTCCGAACCGATGGACGGTCAAATAGGCAAAAAAGCCCGCCTGGCTGATGACGCTGAAAATAAAGCCGACGCCGACATGCCAAAGCAATACGGCAAGAAATTCAATGACCTCGAAACGTACAAGGAGATGTCCAAACTCTTTCCAATTCAAAACTATCCCGACGGCTGCTGTCGCGATTCCGCCGATCAGCAGCGTGGTCAAAAATAAACGCACCCATTTGCGGCTGTTCACAGCTTCATCCTCCATCGTTCCAGCATAACCCGCTTACCATTTTACCAGCGCCCTTGTGAAAAAGCCAGCTCCGATCTTCCCCATGTATATTTTTTTCGCCAACATTCATATTAAGGGTGAGGGATTTTTGCAGAAAGGAGCTCACTTTCATGAACAAATGCCTACCGCTCCTCTTGCTCAGTTTTCTCGTTCTTGGTTCCTGTGCCCCTCAAGAAACCAGCCCCCCTCCCCCGGATTATGACGAAACGAAAAAGATGGTTGTTGACATTTTAAAAACCGACGAGGGGAAAAAGGCGATTCAAGATATTATGTCGGAAGATCAGATGAAGCAGCAACTAGTCATAGATCAAAAAGCTGTAAAAGAAACGCTGCAACAAATGCTGACATCCGATCAAGGAAAAAAGTTCTGGGAAAGTGCGTTAAAAGACCCGAAATTCGCTGAAAGTTTTGCCAAAGGGCTGCAAGCAGAACATGAAAAAATGATGAAGGCGCTCATGAAAGATCCCGATTACCAGGCGCTGATGATCGATATTTTAAAAGATCCAGAAATGGAAAAAGCCATGGTCGATGTCTTAAAAAGCAAAGAGTTCCGCCAGCATTTGCAAAAGGTGATCACGGAAACGTTGAACAGCCCGCTGTATCAGGCGAAAATTCAAGATATGTTGATGAAAGCAGCTGAAAAGGTTCAGCAAGGCGGAGAAAAACAAGAAGAAGGCGAAGGGGAAGGGGGAGAGTGAGAAGAAAGCACCGGCAACCAACAAGGCGGAGGAGATTAATCAAGCAAAAAGCGTCCGTGCGCTGAAAACCGCCAACACTCTAATCGGCGGTTTCTCGGCATCGGACGTTTTTTGTGAAACCGATTAATATTTTGCAACGATTTTGCGGGCGATATCCATATAAATTTTCCCGATCGGATGATCTTCTGCGTAAACGGACGGAGCGAAGTCGTCGTCGTTCCAATCCGGCTGCTGAAGCGGCAGCTGCCCTAACAGCTCGGTTTGCAGCTCTTTGGCCAGCTTTTCTCCGCCACCCTTGCCGAAGACATACTCCCGCTCTCCTGTTTTCCGGCTCTCGTAGTACGACATATTTTCGATCACGCCGATAATTTCATGTTCGGTGCGCAGCGCCATTGCCCCAGCGCGGGCAGCGACAAACGCGGCGGTCGGGTGCGGAGTGGTGACGATAATTTCTTTGCATGACGGCAAAAGCGTGTGCACGTCTAACGCGACATCGCCGGTGCCTGGAGGCAAGTCGAGCAGCAAGTAATCCAAGTCACCCCACTCAACTTCTTTGAAGAAGTTGTTCAGCATTTTTCCAAGCATCGGGCCGCGCCAAATGACCGGAGCATTGCCCTCGACGAAAAAGGCCATCGAAATGACTTTCACCCCAAACCGCTCGACGGGGATGATTTTATCGCCCCGCACTGTCGGACGCTGAGTAATTCCCATCATGTCTGGAACGCTAAACCCATAAATATCGGCGTCGATCAACCCGACTTTTTTGCCAAGCCGGGCGAGCGCGACCGCTAAGTTGACGGAAACCGTTGATTTTCCGACGCCGCCCTTGCCGCTGGCGATGGCGATATACGTCGTTTTTTGTGGATTGTCGCTGTATTTCTCAACCACTTCGCGCGGCAGTTCGGCAAACCGCAAGCCGACGGATGCAGCGCCAGCCTCTTTCAGCTGCTGGACGATCGCCGTTTGCACGCGCAGTTGGTCAGGCGTGCCGGTTTTGGCAAGCGCGATCTTTACGCTGACATGGTTTTTCTCTTCCTTAATTTTAACTTCTTGAATGGCGTTTGTTTCCTTAAAGGTCTTGTTTAAAAACGGGTCTTTCATATTTTCAAGAACGGCTCGCACTTCGTTTTCCGTCAGCATCGTATTCACCAACCCTTTTTCAAATCAATAGTTCCCTTATATATTTACTATACCATAAACCGCCAGATGGCTTCCATTTCGGCCCCCTGCCTGTCCCGGCTTTTCGACATTCGTTACATTGAGTGTTCTTTTCAGATGTATGAATGGCGATGGCGCGCTTTTGGACGGGGGAGAACGGTTCTCTCGCCTTGGCCGTTCTTCCCCGCTTGGAAGCAGGGCCTTTCCCGCTTCGGGACGATAAAAAACCTCGCTATTCACGAGGGGTAGGTTCGTTCGAAAAGTAACGCAGCACTCCTTTGTAAATCGAGGCGGCGAGTTTCGTCTGGTAATGGTCAGAGGCGAGCAGCTCCCGCTCGTCCGGATTCGATAAAAATCCAACTTCAACGAGCGCTCCGGGCTTTTTGGCATGCTTTAGCAAATAAACGGTATCAATCATTTTCGCTACCCGGTGGGTGTTTTCCAAGTTGCGCCGCAACTCGGCTTGGATGAATTTGGCGAGCCGCTCGTTTTCGATGAGCGAGCCGTAATAAAACGTCTGTGCCCCCCGCCAGTGCGGGGATGGAATGGCATTGAGGTGAATGCTGATAAACAAATCCGCATCGGAATGGTTAATGAATGATGTTCGTTCGTGCAAATCTTCCGTTTTCCGCCGGCTGTAGCCGCGCGTGGACGGGCTGGCCAAATCGCGGTCTGTCTCCCGCGTCATCAGAACGAGCGCTCCTTGTTGCTGCAAGTAGTCCCGCAATTTTTTCGCGACGTTGAGCGCGATTTCTTTTTCCAGCACCTCGCCGCCGACCGCCCCGCCATCCGGCCCGCCATGGCCGGGGTCTAGGACGATAATTCGCCCGGACAATGGGAGATTCCACGGTTTTGTTGAGGTCAGATCAGAAAATAAAGACGGAAATAACAAAATTCCCGCAATGGCAGCCGCGGTAAAGGCGACAAGCCACTTCCATTTTTCTTTCATCGTTTCTCCTCCCGCACGTTTCCCTTCTCTATCTTATATGGGACAAGGGGCGGGAATAGAACTTATTCAGTGAAGTTTTAGGCGGCGCCGTTTTTTTCCCCGTTCAAACCCTTCGGTCCACCAGCCGACGATATATTGCTCGCAGGCGTAATAGAGCGACTGGCCGAGCAGATCGTCGTCGATGTTGCCCCAAAAGCAGAGAAAATCAAAAAGTGTGTCAATTAAATATTTCTCCTCTTGCGCGCAACGTCGGCGCACGCTGTCCACAGACTCCCCATAATAGCCGAACCGGCTGTAATGGGCGCCGAGCAAATACGCTTCAATGGCCAGGTCAATGCAGCCTTCCTCAACAGTAGATGGGAAAATCCGGTACATTTGATAGAAAGGGGCAAAATGTTCCAACACTTTGGCCCGCAATTTCTCCAGCGACAACTCCCGCAGCATTTTCCGCTCATAGCGGAGCTGCTTTTCCTGCCTTTTTTCCGCGAATGAAGTGATGACTGTCATCGTGTTTCACGCTCCTTTACGATGTAGTGTTTAACGATCGAACGCAAACATGCGCGCGGGCCAAAGGCAGAAATAAGCAAAAAACCCAGCCAAACTGGCTGGGTTGGACAACACGGTTAACGTTTCGAGAACTGCGGAGCGCGGCGGGCGCCTTTGAGCCCGTATTTTTTCCGCTCTTTGACGCGGGCATCGCGCGTCAGCAAGCCAGCGCGCTTCAATACGGTGCGGAATTCCGGATCGACTTGAAGCAACGCGCGGGCGATGCCGTGGCGAATGGCGCCCGCTTGGCCGGCAAATCCGCCGCCGCGAACGTTCACCAACACGTCGTAGCTGCCGAGCGTTTCTGTCAGTACAAGCGGTTGCTTTACCATTTCGATAAGCGCTTCTGTCGGAATATATTCACGAATGTCTTGTTTGTTGACGATGATGCGTCCATCGCCCGGGACGAGGCGGACGCGAGCAACCGAGCTTTTGCGACGACCTGTACCGTAATATTGTACTTGTGCCAAAATAAATACCCTCCCTTGTCAATTATCCGCGAAGTTCGTATACTTCCGGTTTTTGCGCTTGATGCGGGTGTTCGCTTCCGCGGTAAACATGCAGTTTTTTGAACATTTGACGGCCAAGGCTGCCTTTTGGAAGCATGCCGCGCACCGCCCGTTCAATCATTTTTTCCGGATAATTCGTGCGCATTTCAAGCGCCGTTCTCACTTTCAAACCGCCTGGATATAAGCTGTGGCGATAGTACAATTTTTTCGTTAACTTTTTCCCTGTCAGTTCCACTTTGTCAGCATTGATGACGATCACATGATCCCCGCAGTCAACGTGCGGAGTGAATGTCGGTTATGTTTGCCGCGCAACAGCGCTGCGACTTCGCTGGCCAGACGACCCAACGTTTTGCCGGCTGCGTCGACAACGTACCATTTACGCTCTACTTCATTCGGTTTCGCCATATAAGTCGTACGCAATGTAGTTCCCTCCTAAAAAGAAAAATGAACAAGTAAAGTTGTTTATTTCAACACGATTGCTGTCCGGGGCTAATCGTGGAAAATACATGCCATATGATATAATAGCTTGCCGGAACGCCAATGTCAAGAAGATGTTACACGGGGACTCGTTGTCTTCACTTATGGCGCCCCGGTTTTTTGTCATCTAAAAGCGTGAGACGACTTTCGAACACGGTGTTCACCACCGGTCAACTGACGGCGAAAAACTCATCATCATAGTACACCCGCCATAAATACAATCCTTCCGCCGGCGCCGTCGGGCCAGCGAGTCTCCGGTCTTTGGCTGCAAGCAATGCTGCAATGTCTGCCGGGGACCGTCTCCCTTGGCCAATTTCAAGCACTGTGCCGACGATGATGCGCACCATGTTGTACAAAAAGCCGCTGCCGATGAACCGGAATTCCATCATCGAACCGTCGGTTTCCACCTCTGCCTGGTAAATGGTGCGTATGCGATCCTCCATTTCCGTTTTGGCGGAGCAGAAGCTCGTAAAGTCATGCGTCCCGATCAGTTGGCGAAGCGCTTCATCCATGGCGCCGATATGCAGCGGGTATGGATGCCACGCGCAGTAATGGCGGCGAAAGACGTCGCGGTCGGCGGCAGTCCACACTTTGTAGCGGTACTCTTTTGCCTTGGCCGAAAAGCGGGCATGAAAGGTGCTGTCTGCCTCCTCTGCCGAACGAACGGCGATATCGTCCGGAAGCTGGGCGTTTAACGCTCTTTTCCACTGTTCAGGAGAAAGCACAAGCGCCGTATCGAAGTGGATGACTTGCCCATAGGCGTGAACCCCGGCATCCGTCCTCCCGGAAGCCGTTACACGCACGGCTTTCCCTTTATGCATCCGTTTGAGCACTTCCTCAATCTCGCCTTGCACCGTCCGTTTTCCCGGCTGAATTTGATAACCGGAAAAATGGGTGCCGTCATACGCTACCACGCATTTGATCCGTCTCGTCATGGCCTTCCTCCGCTATGAGCGTAATAAAAAGAGCAACAGCGCCAGCAGGGCCGTAGCGGCTAACAACACGGTGTCTGCCGGCTTCCAAGCAAGCTGGCGGAGTTTCGTCCGCCCTTCGCCGCCGCGGTAGCCGCGCGCTTCCATCGCCGTCGCCAGCTCATCCGCCCGCTTGAATGAACTGATAAACAGCGGCACAAGAAGCGAGACGATCGCCTTCATCCGCTCAGAGAACCGGCCGCCGGAAAAGTCGACGCCGCGGGCGGCTTGCGCTTTCATAATTTTTTCTGTTTCTTCCATTAAAGTTGGAATGAAGCGGAGCGAAATCGCCATCATTAAGGCGAGCTCATGAACCGGCACGCGCCATTTTTTCAATGGACTAAGCAAGCTTTCGACGCCATCGGTCACTTCAATCGGCGTTGTCGTCAGCGTCAGCATCGTCGTCATGAGCACAAGGAGCAAAAATCGCATGGAAATAAAAATTCCTTGCCGAATGCCGCCTTCGTAAACGGACAGCGCGCCAATCCGGTAGAGGACATCCCCTTCTTTCGTCATCAATACATGCAATAACAACGTAAACAACACGACCCATAAAATCGGCTTTAAGCCGCGCAAAATGAAAGAAAGCGGGATGCGCGACAGGGCTGCAAAAGCAAACGTAAACAACGACAGCACCGCATACGTCACTGCATTATTCGCCAAAAAAACGATGAAAACATAGGCGAATACGATCAGCAGCTTCGCCCGCGGATCTAAGCGGTGAATGAGCGAATGGCCGGGCACGTATTGCCCGATAATGAAATGATTAGTCATGAATGCTCACCCTAGAAAACAGTTGCTGGATGGCCTCCACCGTCTGTTCGATCGTCAAACACGGAGAGGGAATGGCGACCCCAAACCGCGCTTCCAGCTCCCGCTTCAACTTGACCGTCTCCGGTACGCTAAGGCCAATGGCGGCAAGCCGATCGGCATCGCGGAACACCTCTTCCGGCGCTCCCTGCCCCCACACCGTCCCTTCATGCATGACGATGATTTGGTCGGCATAGCGGGCGGCATCTTCCATACTATGAGTCACGAGCACCGTTGTTAACCGTTTTTCGCAATGAAGACGGTAAAACATCTCCATAATCTCTTTCCGCCCGCGTGGGTCCAGCCCAGCGGTCGGTTCATCAAGCACCAGCACTTCCGGTTCAAGCGCCAGCACGCCGGCAATGGCGACGCGCCGCATTTGCCCGCCGCTTAAATCGAACGGCGATTTGGCCAACACATCCTCGCTGAGCCCGACTAGTTTGATAAGCTCTCGCGCTTTCCGTTTCGCCTCTTCTTCGGAAACGCCGAAATTAAGCGGGCCAAAACAAATATCCTTCTCGACCGTTTCCTCAAACAACTGGTGTTCCGGAAATTGGAACACAATCCCAACCTTTTTGCGCAGCGGTTTGAGCTGCTTCGGCCGCTTGTCGCCGGTGATGATCTCATCGCCGATTTTTATCGTGCCGCTTGTCGGTTGCAGCAAGCCGTTTAAGTGTTGAAGGAGCGTCGATTTGCCCGAACCGGTGTGGCCAACGATGGCGACGTATGCCCCGCTGGGAATCGACACATTCACATTATACAGCGCCCGGCGGGCGAGCGGCGAACGGGCATTGTATACATGTTCTACTTTTTCGAATACAATGTCCATAGCTCTTCGACCAACTCCTCCGTCGTCAAGTGTGCGGAACGAAGCGGAATGCCTTGTTCCCGCAAACGGCTGCCCATTTTCACGGCAAACGGCAAATCAAGGCCGATGCGCTCGAGCTTGCCCCCAAGCCGAAAGATTTGCTCCGGCGTCCCTTCCGCCATGACCTCACCTTTGTTCATCACGATGATGCGGTCGGCTTTCGCCGCTTCCTCCAAATCGTGCGTGATCGACAATACTGTAATGCGCTGTTGCCGGTTCAAGCGGCGAACCGTCTCGAGCACCTCTTCCCTTCCCCGCGGGTCGAGCATCGATGTCGCTTCATCCAAAATGATCATATCAGGGTGAAGCGCCAAAATGCCGGCGATAGCGACACGCTGCTTTTGCCCGCCGGAAAGCCGGTGCGGCTCGTGTTCGAGAAACGCCTCCATATGCACCAGGCGGATGGCTTCACGGATGCGCTCAATCATTTCATCGCGCGGAACACCATTATTTTCAAGGGCAAAGGCGATATCATCCTCGACAGTTGTCCCGACAAATTGGTTATCTGGATTTTGAAACACCATGCCGACGCGCCGGCGCACCTCCCAGACGGTCGTTTCATCGAGAGGGCGCCCAAACAGGCGAATGACGCCCCGCTCCGGCCGAAGCAAACCGATTAACAGCCGGGCAATGGTCGACTTGCCGGATCCGTTATGGCCGACAATCGCCAGCCACTCCCCGCGTCCGGCCTGGAAGCTCACGTTTTGCACTGCATACTCCGATTGGTTCGGATAACGGAAATACACTCCTTCGATCGAAAGGATCGGTTCGGCCATGATTGTTTCTCCTCGCCTTGGCACGTTTCCGGCCGTTCCTTGCTAAATGATGGTAAACAAAAAAAGGGCATAGATCCAGTTCAAACGAAACTGTCTCGCCCTTGTTGAAATGAAACCGTTACACGAGCTCAATAATGACCATCGGCGCCCCGTCTCCGCGGCGAGGACCAAGTTTCATAATGCGTGTATAGCCGCCTTGGCGGTCTTGGTAGCGCGGCGCAATGTCACTGAACAGCTTTTGCAGTGCATCTTGGCCGGTTTCACTGTTGGCGACTTCCTTGCGGATAAATGCCGCTGCTTGACGACGGGCATGCAAATCGCCGCGTTTGCCGAGCGTGATCATTTTTTCGATAACCGAGCGCAATTCTTTTGCTCGCGCTTCCGTCGTTTCGATGCGTTCATTGATGATTAAATCTGTCGCTAAATCGCGAAGCAATGCTTTCCGTTGAGAAGTCGTGCGTCCTAGTTTTCTGTACGACATCAAATGTCCCTCCCTTTTAAAATGATGTGTTCCTCATTGCTGTCGTAGTCGATCGGCGCTTAATGCCAAATCTATGGCCAACGCGCATGTCCGCCCCACCGGGCGGGGCTGGCGCTTAATCGTCTTTACGGAGGCTAAGCCCCAGCTCCGCTAACTTCGCTTTCACTTCTTCGAGCGATTTGCGGCCGAGGTTGCGCACTTTCATCATATCCTCTTCCGTTTTTTGCGTCAGCTCCTGAACGGTGTTAATGCCGGCACGCTTCAAGCAGTTGTAGGAACGGACAGACAGATCGAGCTCCTCGATCGTCATTTCCAGCACTTTTTCTTTTTGATCGTCCTCTTTCTCTACCATGATTTCAGCATTTTGCGCTTCATCCGTCAAGCCGACAAAAATGTTCAAGTGCTCGGTTAAAATTTTCGCCCCAAGGGAAATGGCTTCTTTCGGCCCGATGCTCCCATCGGTCCAAACGTCGATCGTCAATTTGTCATAGTCGGTCACTTGGCCGACCCGTGTATTTTCGACCTGATAGGAAACACGGGAGACCGGCGTATAGATGGAGTCGATCGGAATCACGCCGATGGGCTGGTCCTCGCGCTTGTTCGCCTCGGCCGGGACATACCCACGTCCCCGTCTGGCGGTCATGCGCATGCGCAGGCGACCGCCTTCCGCCAGCGTAGCAATATGAAGGTCCGGGTTTAAAATTTCTACATCGCTGTCGTGAGTAATATCGGCAGCCGTGACAACTCCTTCACCCTGCACATCAATTTCCAACGTTTTCTCTTCATCTGAATAAATCTTCAACGCCAATTTTTTGATAT
>NZ_JAFWFM010000198.1:0-7099 GCF_017515625.1 Geobacillus sp. | reverse complement strand
TTTTGCATCAAATTCGGGAGTGTGGTATGCTTGTTCATAGAGAGCACCTCCTGGGTTTGTTTGTGTTGTTACTCACATTCTACAGGAAAGGTGCTCTTTTTTCTATACCCTTTGGATTTTATTGGATAATCAACACGCCTGTCGTTTGAATCAACGCGGTGAAACGGTTTTTGCGCGCGTATTCTTCCAAATAAATGGCCGTCCCAACCCCCAAAATAAACGAAACCGGTGCGACAATCATCATCAGCCAAAGGGAGCCAACCAGTCCGGATTTAATCCCAGCTTCCTCCGGACGGCGCGAAGGAAAGCTGTTTAAGAAATCACCATCGAGCCAGCCGATCGCCTGCATGATGACACGGGATAATAATAATGCGAGAACAATGAGTCCAAAAATCGTAGCAGCAAAAAAAATGGCTTGCAAGACGGCGTTTTGCACCAGCCTTCCTTTCATTCGTCTCCAAACGAGCGGTTTGTCCAATTTGTTTTCCATGTGTTCAATACTCCTCCCTCAATCGGCGGGAAATGTATTGCGCCAATATATTCATCAGCAGCGTGAAAATAAAGAGCGTCATCCCGACAGCGTAAATGCTGTAATAAATCGTCGTCCCATAGCCGGCGTCGCCGGTTGTCACCTGGACGATGTAAGCGGTCAATGTTTGAATCGATTGCGTAACATCAAACGTAAACTCCGGCGATGATCCGCCAGCCACCGCGACGATCATCGTTTCACCGACCGCCCGGGAAATGCCTAAAATAAATGAGGCAATCACTCCGGAAGCGGCGGCAGGAAGCACGACCTTAAGCGCTACTTCAAACTTTGTCGCGCCAAGGGCCAAGGCGCCTTCGCGAATGGAGTTTGGCACTGCGCTCATCGCGTCTTCTGACAGCGAGGCGATCATCGGAATGATCATAATCCCCATGACGAGCCCCGGGCTGAGCGCATTAAAAATCTCTAGATCCGGGATGACCTTTTGCAATAACGGCGTCACGATCGTCAACGCAAAAAACCCGTACACGATCGTCGGAATGCCGGCAAGCACTTCGAGCGCCGGCTTGATGATTCGGCGCGTCCGCTCCGACGCATACTCGCTCAAGTAAATGGCCGAAGCGAGCCCAATCGGAACAGCCAAAAGCATAGCGATACCGGTCGTCAGCAGCGTGCCGGTCACAAGCGGAGCGACTCCGAACGATCCGTGTTCCTCATTCCACGGAAGCCACTCTTTGCTTGTGACAAACTCAACAATCGATACACGGCGGAAAAATTCGATCGTCTCAAAAAGAAGGGTAAACAAAATGCCGAGCATTACGAGCACGGAGAGTGCCGCCAATGTAAAAAGGAACTTCGGCGCGAGCTTTTCCATCCTTTTCGTCCAATGTTGCCGCGCTTGGTTTTCAACGATCATCTCCCGAACCGAGAACTGCTGTTCTTTCTTCGTTGGAACCCCCATAAAACGAAAACTCCTTTCCGACTTATTCCAACCGCAGTCACAAGTCTAGGCCGACAGACACCCCTTGTCGCCGGCCTAACGAAACCTATTTCAATCCTTCCAATGTTTCAAGCTGTTCTTTATACTTTTCCTCCGGCAGGCGGACGTAACCGACCTCTTCCGCCAAGTCCCCGGCTGTTTCCAGCAAAAATTCCATATAGTCATACACTTGCGGCTTTTCTTTCAACGATTTGACGTTCACATACGTAAACAGCGGCCGCGAAAGCGGGGTGTATTTCCCGGTTTCAATCGTCTCGTTTGTCGGCTCGACTGGCCCGTTGCCGCCATCGATCGGAACCACTTTCAGCTTATCTTTATTTTCCAAGTAATACGCATAACCGAAGTAGCCGATCGCATATTGATCCCCTTCAACCCCACGAACGAGGATATTGTCGTCTTCCGAAAGTTGAGCCGTTTTGACCAGTTCTTTTCCTTCCAGAATCACTTCATCAAAGTAGTCATATGTCCCAGAATCATGACCAGGCGAGAAAAACTTGATTTCCTCATCCGGCCAGCCCGGACGGATATCCGACCATTTTTTCACCGTGCCGTCTTCCGTCCACATTTTTTTCAACTCATCCACCGTCAAGTAATCAACCCAATCGTTTTCTTTATTGACCACAACAGAAAGACCGTCATAGGCAAGCTGAAACTCTTGGAACTCGATGCCGTTGTCGGCAGCTGCCTGTTTTTCTTCCTCTTTGATTGGACGAGAGGCGTTCGAAAAATCGGTTTCCCCTTTCGTGAACTTCTCAAATCCCCCTCCCGTTCCAGAAGCACCGACGGAAACTTTGACGTTTGGCTGTTCCATCATATATTCTTCAGCAGCTGCTTCCGCAATTGGATATACCGTCGAGGAACCGTCCATGATCACTTCACCGGACAGCTCTTTCGTTGCGGATCCACTGTCCGCCTCGTTTTCCTGCGCTCCATTTCCTCCTCCACAGGCGGCAACAATCATCATTGTTCCGCCAAGCAAACTCGACAACATCAGCCGTTTCCATTTGCTCATCGCTTTTCCCCCTGACTGTTTTCTTTTACATGTCCTAGTTTTTCCTTACATGCCCTATCATAAATGGACGCTGTTAATAAGGTTTAAACAGAATGTTAAGATTGTGTAAACTCCAGATATCCAATATCCATTATTTTTCATCAATAGCTTCTCTTTCCGCTAAAAAATAAAAAGAGCTGATCCGACAAAAGGAGCTCTCCCTATCGAATCAGCTTCAGCATCAAGATTGTTCTGTTGTTTCGGTGCCGTCGGCTGGCGGTTGAACAGGCTCTCCAGCCATTCGTTTCGCCTTCAATTCAAAATAGGCGTCCAAAATACGGCGGCCGATGCGGTTGTTAATGCCGTCGCTTGCCCCTTGCGTCGCCCACGGAACGACAACAGCGAACGACACTTCTGGATCGTTGTACGGCGCATAGCCGACAAGCGTCAAATTGTTGGTCGAGGCATTGCGGCGGCTTTTGATCGGCCCGTCGTAAAACGCTTCAGCCGTCCCTGTTTTTCCGGCCGGCTTGTACGGAGCGCCGGCGAAATACGCATACGCCGTTCCGCCCGGCTCTTGCATCACACGGCGGAACCCTTCCTGCACGCGCTCAATGTATTCCGTCTTCATATCGACGCGGTTTAACACGATCGGCTCGAACCGTTTGATGACGCGGCTAGGTTTTTTTCCGTCAATGGACGGCTCACGAATTTCTTTGACGAGCTGCGGCTTCATCCGGTAGCCGCCGTTGGCGATCGTCGAGACGTATTGCGCCAGCTGCATCGGCGTATACATATCATACTGGCCGATGGCTAAGTCAAGCAAAAATCCGCCGCGCGTGCCTCGGCCTTGGAAGCCGCTAAGTTCGTTCGGCAAATCGATGCCTGTTTTCACGCCAAGGCCGAATTGGCTGAAATAGTGGCGAATCGTCGTAAATGCCTCTAGATTGATGCGAAGCGGCGCGTGCGGACGATACACACCACCCCCGATGGCGATCGCTGTTTTGAACATATAGACGTTCGATGACTGCTTGAGCGCCGTCAGCTCGTTGATCGTCCCCATCGTTTTCCATGACTTTTTCGGTTTTGTACCTTTAATGTATAACGGCTCATCCTTAATATACGTATTCGGATGAAGCACCCCGGTTTGAAAGCCGGTGAGCACGGTCGCCCCTTTCACCGTCGATCCCATCGCATAAGCAGACGTAATGTTGCCGATGGCAAAGTCGACAAATTTGCCATCTTGAAGAAGCTTGCCGGCCATCGCCAACACTTCGCCCGTCTTCGGGTTCATCATGACGACAAACGCCCGGTCCAAGAGCGGCGACCGGCCTTTGCGCTTCGTCGCCAAAATCTCCTGCTGAATGATCTCTTCGACTTTTTGTTGCAATTCGGCATCGATCGTCAGCACAAGGTCTTTCCCGCGCTCGCCCGGGTACACTTCCTCAACCGAAACGACGCGGCCCGACTTGTCGACCACGTTTTTCACTTTCGCCTTTTTGCCGTGCAGCACTTCTTCATACTGCATCTCCAAATAGCTTTTGCCAACGCGGTCGTTGCGGCTGTAGTCGCGGGCCAAAAAGTAGTCGAGCCGCTCGCGCGGAACGCCTTCATCTTCTTCCGTCACACTGCCGAGCACGGAGCGGAATGTATTGTCATACACGTATTTCCGGTCCCAGTCAACGGTCGTATTGACGCCAGGCAGCTCGCTTAAGTGTTCGCTGACGACCGCATATTCGCGGTCGGTCACCCCTTTGCTTTTGACCGTCTGCGGCGTCAAGGCGTAGCCGCTCTCCATCTCATGTTTAATGGCGATCACTTCAAGCTCCGACTTCGAAATTTGCGCCAAATCTTGCTTGGTGATGCGGTCAAGCGTCCATTCATACACCTTTTTGTCGATCTCTTTTTGTGTCAGCCCTTGGTCAGCGAGCTTTTTCCGTTCTTGTTCGCTCACTTTCTTTTTGGCTTCTTCCGGATGGGTCAAAATCCAATAATCTTTCATGTCTCGCTCCGTCACTTTTTCCTCTGCATCCGGAATGTCGATGTATTGGGCGAGTTTCCTTGCTATGTCCAATATTTCTTCCGGCTGTGTCGTTTTGGAGCGCGTGTACGTAATCGCCTTTTGCGGTGTGTTGTCGACGATCACGTGGCCGAATCGATCGTAAATTTTGCCGCGCGGCACCGGCGTGCTGACGATTTCATCCTGCGTCCGCTCCACTTCGCGCCGATAATCTTCACCGTAGACGATTTGTACGACGCCAAGGCGCAAAATCAGCGCCGAAAACAACAAGAAGACAAAGAAAAACAAAATGTTCAACCGAATCGGCACTTGTGCCCGTTTCTTCCGTTTCATCCCCCGGCCCTCCTTTCCCCCCTATTGTAAAAGAAAAAGAAGGGGTTGGCTAGGGAAAAACATGGGCGACTTTTATGCTGTCGGGCCGCCCCGTTCATTGGCCAGCTTCGGCCGAAGCAAAAGCCGACCTTGCCGCTCCCGCTCCGGATGGCCATCAGTCAAGCGGATGCGGCGGACGAACCAATAAATGATCAAATGCCCGGCGCCGCATACAAACATCAGCACACGAATGCCCGTCTGCTCGTTAAAGAGCTCCACCGCCGCCAAAAAAGCAAGAATCGACGCCACCCGTCCGGCGTTTAAAAACAGCTCGCGGACGACGATATATTCGACGCGCGCTTCCGCTGATTTCCAGCTTTTCCCGATCACGTCAAACGTCAACGATGAGTACGGAACAAGCAAAATCGGATAAGCGATGGCAATCGTGACGGCATAAAGAAGAAGGCGCGGGTACGAAGGATGAAAGACGATGAGAAAAATGGCTGCATACAGCAAAAGACCGCCCAACAAAATGGCTTTCATCCGGTATTCCCGCTTCATCAACCGGGAGACGACGTAATAAGCGATAAACGATGTGAAGGAATTGACCAATCCGTACTTGCCAAGCGCCCATTCGCTATGGGAGCTGACGTAGACAAGCACGGAAATGACAAAAACGAACGAGCCTTCACGCAGTCCTTGAAAAAAATGGGCGTTCGTAATGAGCCGCCAGTTCCGGTTTTCATTCCGTTCCTTTAAAATGCGGAAAAATAAATATTTCCCCGCGGCCGCGCGGCGCTTCAAGAAAAAGCTGAGCAGCACAGCGACAAGAAACAAGCCGAGCGACAGCGAGAAAACGAACGTATACCCTTTCGCTCCATGAAGCGATGAGATGATATAACCGGCGGCAATCGGCCCGATCATGCCGGCTGATGAGGTCAACACCCCGAAAAAACCGTTAAAAAAGTCGCGCGTCTCCGGTTCGGTAATTTCAAATGTCAGCACGTTAAAAGCGAGCCAGTAAAAACCGTAGCCGACGCCGAGCAGCGCGCCGAGAACGAGCAAATATTGATGGGCGCGGGAGCCGACCAGCAAAACCGTGACAAAAAAAACGGCTAAACATGACACGCCAAGCCGCAAAACGAGAATGCGGTCGATCTGTTTCGCCAGACGGCCGGCAACGATAAACGTCAGCGGCTGCATCGTGACGACCGCCAAGTTGTACAATGCCAAATCGCGAAAATCGCCGGTCTGTTTCCACAAATAAATGTTGACAAACGTGTTCGACAGGGAAACACCGAGCGCGTAAAACCCGCCGATGCAAAGCAAAAGCAACAGGTCGCGGTTCACTTGTTCTTGGCCGGTTAGTTTTTGGAAAAATGCCATTGCAAACTCCCCTTTTCATCTATCGGGTAGTGTGGCCATTTCTGCCGCCTCTATGCACCCGGCGCAACGAAAACCGCTCCCTTTGCCTGCCCCCTTCGTCGAAAAAAAAGCGGAGCGTTTTGTTTCGCCCCGCTTTGTTCATTATTTTGCTTTCGCTTCGCTGTACCGTTTCGCCACTTCGTCCCAGTTGACGACGTTCCAGAATGCGGCAATGTATTCCGGACGGCGGTTTTGGTATTTCAAGTAGTACGCATGCTCCCAAACGTCCAAGCCGAGAATCGGCGTTTTGCCTTCCATAATCGGCGAATCTTGGTTCGGCGTGCTTGTGATTTCCAGCTCGCCGTTGTTCACAACAAGCCATGCCCAACCGGAACCGAAACGGCCGGCCGCTGCTTTCGAAAACTCGTCTTTGAACGCGGTGAAGCTGCCGAATTTTTTGTTGATGGCGTCAGCCAGCTCACCCGTCGGCTCGCCGCCGCCATTTGGCGACAAAATCGTCCAGAAAAGCGAGTGGTTCGCATGGCCGCCGCCGTTGTTGCGCACCGCCGTGCGGATGCTTTCCGGAAGGGCTTCCAAATTGCTGAGCAGTTCTTCGAGCGATTTGTTTTGCAAATCCGGATGTCCTTCAAGCGCCGCATTCAAATTTGTAACGTATGTGTTATGGTGCTTCGTGTGGTGAATGTTCATCGTTTCTTTGTCGATGTGCGGCTCCAGAGCATCATACGGATACGGCAATGCTGGCAATTCAAATGGCATACCGATCTCCTCCCTCTAGAAATGTTGATGTATCAAGGCTTTTCGGCCCCTCAGGGGTGTCCAAAAAATATTTTTCGACAAAATCCCTTACATCCTTTTTCAGTTTTGTGGATATCTTACAGACCTAGGGTGCGCTTCGCGGCCACG
>NZ_JAFWFM010000197.1:0-2044 GCF_017515625.1 Geobacillus sp. | reverse complement strand
TTCAGTTGTTCATTTTCTTTGCGTAGTTGTTTGTTTTCGTGACGCAAATGTTCATTTTCTTGAACGAGTTGATGAATGAGCTGTTTTTGTTGTTGAACTTTGCCGATTAAGCTCTCAACTGTAAATACAGCTTGTTGTACCATCAACATGCGATTCACCTCCTTGTCTATCAATATCCACATCATAGACAGGAAATACAAAAAATATTCAGCTCACTTTATGATGTGGCTGAATAGTTACCTCTCGGTAAAAAGCGGCCAAGCGGGCTCCCAAATCTCGTTTGTCGTGCATCAGCGGCACCAACCCTTGTGAAAAATGCGGTTTTACTTTTATATATTCGCCGCTTTCGTAAATGAAAAGATAAAAAAACCGGTGCCATTCGCCGGTTGAATGCGACAGAAACAGGAAGCCGCTTTTCGCTGTATTATTTTTGCACAACCATTTTCATCCCGCACTGGCAAAGCAATGAATGTTTCAGCCGCCGAATAGGCTGGCGGCATTGTTCACAAATCATCGGCTTGTTCATCGATCTTTCTCCCCTTTGCACTCCTTCTACATTCTATTATACACACTTTTCGTTTATAGTAAATATAAATTAAAAATTATTATCAAATGATAGTGCGGGTGATTTGGTTCCTCTTCCCATTTGTACTACACTCATAGTGTTAATATTCTAACAAATAACAAAGGGAGGATGCACGATGTACGACATCGCCATCATCGGTGCCGGGCCTGCAGGGGCAAGCGCCGCCATTTTCGCCGTCAAAGCCGGGAAGAGAACGGTCTTGTTTGACAGCGACAAAGGCATGACAAAGCGCGCTTGGGTGGAAAACCATTACGGCGTTCCGCAAATCAGCGGCCCGGAATTGGTGGAAACCGGGAAAAAGCAAGCCGCAAAATTCGGAGCAGAATTGGTGGAAGCACAAGTGACGGATGTGCAAAAAACAGACGGGGGATTCCGTCTCGAAACAGAAGCTGGATCCTATGAAGCGAAACACGTTATCTTCGCCACCGGTTTGGCGACCGATTTAGCGGAAAAAATCGGCCTGCGCACCAAACCGGGTACGGAGCCGCGCATTAAAACGGTGCTTGACGTCGACGCCAACGGCAAGACGAACATCGACGGCATTTAGGCGGCCGGGACGGTCGCTGGCGTCAGCGTCCATACGATCATCACAGCAGGCGACGGTGCGAAAGTCGCCATCAACGTCATCAGCGAGCTGAACGGCGAACGGTACGTCGATCACGATGTATTGAAAAAATAACAACGAAGGTGTCCCAAACAGCGGGACACCTTTTCTAAATAGCGCCATGGAAACGGCCGAGATGCAAGATGACGGGCCTGAAACGTCTGTCGCGTCGTCCCCGCATGACAATAGCGGCCCCGATTCATCCAAGGACGCTTATTGTCCAATGCTCCAGTACTTCCCTTCAAAAAACAAGAGCGGGTCGCCCGGTTCGTCTTTCATCAAAATATCAGTCACTTCCCCAAAGTAAAGCGTATGATCGCCGGCCACGTACGTGCTGTGGACGTTGCATAAAATATTCGCCAACGCCTCCGGCAAAATCGGATGGCCGTTCACCCAATCGAACGAAACAGGGCGTTCTTCTTTCAGCTGGCCAGCAAACAAGCGCGACAACTCCTCTTGATCACGCCGCAAAATGTTGACGGCAAATTTCCCCGTTTGCTTGACAATGTCATGCATTCGCGCTTTATGGCCAATGGAGATGACCACCAGCTTTGGGTCGAGTGAAACGGACATAAACGCGTTCGCCGTCATCCCTTTCGCTTCCCCTTGAAATTCGGTCGTCACGACCGTCACGCCGGTTGCGAATTTCCCCATCGCGTTGCGGAATGTGCGGTCATCCATACGTTTCTCCCATCCTTCCCTTTTCGTCATCTATATAGATGCAACAAAGAAGTTTAACATATCCTTGACAGAAAAGTGGTTTGCCCATTTTCGACTGTCGAAGGCAAGCGTGTGGCTTGCCTCCGTCACGCCTTAGCGTGACGGAAGACCGAACAACGACTCGCTTCACAGAC
>NZ_JAFWFM010000196.1:0-2079 GCF_017515625.1 Geobacillus sp. | reverse complement strand
ATTTTCCATATAAACTTTCAACAAGGCTGCGATTTTTTACATGGTATAGTCGAAACACCCCCTCGCTGACCAATCGTTTGAGCTCCTCTTTTCCATAATGGCGTGGGGCATGGTTATGAACAATTTCTTGATAGACAGCTTCCGGAACATATACTTCATCAAATAGTTCAGACAAAAGAGTCAATTGACCAACGATCGACAGACCTATAATCGGTGTAGAATTAACCGTAACCCTACTCATTGTGATCCCTATTTTCTTTGCTCAATTTTTGCACCGTGTCCCAATCATCTTTGATGTGTTCCTCCGTATATTCCATCCAAGGAATCGCCTTCGAACGCAATACATCGATAAATTCCCCTAAGGGTTTTCCTGCCAATTCAGCCGCTTTCGCCAGCGTCACCTGTTTTCCAACAAACAAACCAATCGCCAATGAAAGCTTTATTTTTGCCTCAACTGTGTTGCCTTCCAATTCATTAATGGCGGACAAAAACTCTTTCGGCAAGTTCACCTGAAAATAGTCCATGGCCATCGAACTCACACCCTTTTTTATTTTATTCTATCACACTCTGCTCCTTTTGGATGTAGTCACGGAACGAATAACATTCCCTAAATTTTTACTACATACTCAATACGCCGGAAATGAAACCGACTCAATTGAACACTCCTCACCCGCGCTCACGTAGAGAAGTAGGGGATTCTCGGGAACACCCTAACATACGGTAAGCGGTCAGCTAAGCCATCCCTGTGCATCCTACCGTTAAGCTTCCTCAAAAAGATCGCAATCGAAGCCCTTCCTTTGTTCTTTTGGTGCAAGGGGAAGATCGTTGGTGGAAGACGCCGGTTCATCCCCCACTTACACTCATGCTTGGAAGTTAAGGCCTTCTCGGTTCGAGGTGATAAAAAGGGGACTGACCCAAAAGGGTAATTTTCCTTAACAAAACACAACATATTGTCTATATACGGTAATAAGAAAGGGTGTCCCGATCCTTTTGGGACACCCTCACCTCTTTTACGCCAAAATCCCCTCAATTTTCTCGAGCACATCTTCGCTGAGCACGACATCGACCGCTTTGACGTTCTCTTCGACTTGTTCCGGGCGGCTGGCGCAGCACCCAAGCGAGGGCAAGCTGGGACAACGTAATGCCAAGCTCAGCCGCGATTTTTTCGAGTTGTTCCACTTTCGTTAACACTTCGTCATTGAGCAATCCTTGGATAAACGTATTCGCTCTTGGATCAGCGGCGCGGCTGTCAGCCGGCAACGCTTGACCTCGTTTGTATTTGCCGGTCAGCACCCCTTGGGCGAGCGGCGAAAAGACGATTTGACTGATGCCGTTTTGTTCGCACACCGGGATGACTTCCTTTTCAATATAACGGTGAAACATGTTGTATTGCGGCTGATTGACGACGATCCGATCGAGCAAGTAGCGGTCGGCCACGCCGAGCGCCTCTTGAATTTGCTGGGCCGTCCATTCGCTCACGCCGACATACAGCACTTTTCCTTGGCGGACGAGATCATCGATCGTACGCAACGTCTCATCGACCGGCGTTTCTTTGTCATAGCGGTGGCAGTAGTAGATATCGACATAATCCAGTTGCAGCCGCTTTAAGCTCGCATGGAGCTGCTCAAACACATGCTTGCGCGACAGGCCGCGGTCGTTCGGGCCGTCGCCCATCGGCCAAAACACTTTCGTCGCGATGACATACGATTCGCGCGGATATTTGCGCAGCGCCTCGCCGACGATTTTTTCCGCTTCCCCACGCGCGTAGACGTTCGCTGTGTCTTCCGCCGGTGAAAACCGTTCCATTTGCTGTTTGATTTTCGCTAAAAGGCCGATTCATTCATCTTATTCTCCCTTTCCGCACATCATTTTTCTTTCATCTTATCATGGAAAGCCCCCTGTGCTCCATACTAATAATCTTTAATAAAAAATATTTGATTTCGAGATATACATTTGTTATGATAGTGATGCGAATATGAATCATAAAGAGGAGCATTCCCGTTAGAAGCTTTTCCGGGGACTTGATCAAAAAAAGCCCTCTTGGTATGATGCAGGGGTGTCAACCACATCACTCACCAT
>NZ_JAFWFM010000195.1:0-5396 GCF_017515625.1 Geobacillus sp. | reverse complement strand
GTTGATTGGCTTTTGCTTCGGCCCATGCGGACCTCCGCTTTTCGTATTGTCCAGCTTCGGTCCGCCGCCGCTCGGGGTCAAATAACCTTCGCCTTCCGGGTGCAAGCACCCTTGCAGGCGAAGAACATTTGCCCGTCGCGGCGACCCGCGGACCTCCGCTTTTCGTCGCGCTTCGTTTCATTCAGTTTTCAAGGAACGATCGCGCTGCTTGGATGCAAGGAATTTCACTTCCTCATCAACTCATTGTCTCTCGCAAGCAGCTTCTTCGTACTAACATAACATCTTTTCGTTGTCAACTGTTTTTCTTGTCCGTCGCGTCCGAACTGTTCGTTCTAGCAGCGACGCTATTTAATATATCACCTCAAAAACAAAAATGCAATACCTTTTTTTATTTTTTTTTTTGCGACGCTGCTGCCCCCTTCTTCCTTTATATCATATTGGAATACGACGCCCGCTGCCTTGGCAACTTGTCCGCCTAAGACGACGAATATGCGGAGCGGCGGGCGCATACATTTCAATAATATATCTATCATCACTTACTTGATTTTTACTTTCTTGAAGGAGGCATCTTGGCGTTGATTCGCATCTTGTCATCTCCGTCCGGTTTTCACGTTTCCGGCTCGTCCTCGCTTCCGCCGAATGAACAGCGCATTCTGCACGCCCTTGTGTCTTCCCCTGAACTATATACGTATCCGAACGAACAGCAACTGCTGTTTGAAATCAAGCTTCGCAGCCAGATCGTTCAAGCCTCGGTGGACTTGGCGAAAAGCCGGGCGCAGTTTGCCATTTTCCGTTTTTCGCGCTGCAACAGCCAGTTCTGGCTGCGGGATGAGCGCGGGGGGTTTCAGCTTCGGCCAGACGTTCTTCCATCGGACGCCATCAATGATATTTTTGTCAACAGCGAACTGTACGCCTTTGAGTGCGCGACGGCGATCGTCATCGTTTTTTATAAAGCGGTGCTTGAAGGGATTGACGTGTCGGCGTTCAATCGTTTGTTTGCCCATTTGCTGCTGTATGACTGGCATACGGACAAAGACCTCGGTATCGAAACGAAAAAGGGAGAACACTTTCTCCCCGGGGACTGCCTTTATTTTAAAAACCCGGACGTTGATCCGCTGACGCCGCAATGGCAAGGGGAGAACACGATCTATTTGGGCGATGGCTTGTTTTACGGACACGGCATCGGCATCGAGACAGCGGACAGCATCATCGCCGCCCTCAACCGGAGGCGGAAGCAGTGGGCGACGAAATCCGCCTATCTTCTTCCTCATATTACACAAATGAACTTCGCTTATTTATCCCAATTCGCCCGCCGCTTCGACGAACTCCGCCTGCCGCTCGGCCGTCTGCCATGGATCGCCGGGACGTTAGGGTCCGCTGCTTTCTTGTATCGTTAGCGGGCCTTTTTCGTTTTTCTCCCACAAATACAGCCCGATTCCTGTTAAAATAAAAATGCCGCTGATCCATTGAAACAGGTGGATCGGTTCATCGAGCAGCCAGTACGCCAACGCCGAAGCGCCGACCGGTTCAAACAAAATCGCCATCGACACCGTCGAGGCGCTCACCCATTTGACGGCCCAGTTCATCACCGAATGGCCGAGCAGCGTTGGAATGACGGCAAGGGCGAGAAAACAAAGCCAATCCGTCAGCTGATACGCCGCCAGCGAAAGGCGAAACAGCATCGCGTACAGCCACAACACCGCCGCACTAATGCCATAGACGATATATGTATACGTCATGAGCGACAACCGTTGGCGCACTTCTTGGCCGAACAGCCAGTACGCCGTCACCATCGCGCACGCCACCAACGCCAACATGTCCCCATAGAGCGCTTCGCCGCTGACGCGAAAATCGCCCCAGCTAATCAAGACGCTTCCCGCAATCGCCAAAACAGCGCTTGCGAGCGCGCCCGCCGTCAGCCGCTCACGGAAAAAGAGCGCCCCGCCCGCAAAGGCGAACAGCGGCTGCAGCGTCACAAGCACGACCGAGCTGGCGACGGAAGTATAGTCGAGCGATTCAAACCAAAGAATAAAATGAAACGCAAGCAGCACGCCGGAACAAATCGAAAACCACCAGTCGCGTCGGGAAATACGCTTCAGTTCGCGGATATGGCGAAGAAAAAACGGCGTCATGATGACGACCGCGAAAAAAAGCCGATAAAACGCGATAACGGCCGACGGCGCCTCCGACCATTTGACGAAAATGGCCGATGTCGACACAGCAAGCGCGCCGATCAATAACGCAGCATACGATTTCGCTATGCTTGGCGGCTTCATGTTTCCATCTCCTCACCAACATTTTTTTACATTCATTATACCATGAAAGAGGTGAGAAAAAATGATGTTTGATCCGTTCCTCAAATTAGGGATTTCCGCCATCCTCGGGCTGATTATCGGGTTGGAACGGGAATTGAAGCGAAAACCGGTCGGCTTGAAAACGTGCCTTGTCATTTCCATTTCCAGTTGCCTGCTTACGATCGTTTCGATCGAATCGGCGTACGTCTTTCCTCTTAAAGACCATATCACAATGGACCCGCTCCGCCTTGCCGCGCAAATCGTATCCGGGGTTGGGTTCCTGGGAGCGGGCGTCATTTTGCGCCGCGGCAACGACAGCATTACCGGGCTGACGACCGCCGCGATCATTTGGGGGGCGGCAGGGATTGGCGTGGCGGTTGGCGCGGGCTTTTATTGGGAATCGGCGTTCGGTGTGGCGCTGCTCATTGTCAGCGTCGAACTCATTCCATTTTTAATCAACTTTTTCGGACCGAAGCAGCTGCGCGAAAAAGAGGTGATGCTGCAAATTACGGTCGATGAGGCGAAAAACATCACCAAAGTGATTGACCATTTAAAACAGCAGCGCATCAATATTAAAACGATCCGCATTAAAGACGTTGAGGAACATGAGCATTTGCTGAAACTAAGAGCCGTCATTGACCAAAAGCGCTCGACCGCCGAGCTTTACTACATCATTCGCTCCATCGACGCCGTCGTCCATGTCGATATTGAAAGCGGCTGATGAAAAAAGGATTGCAAACAGCCGACAAACTATATATAATGGAACATGGGCAGATGATCCATACCGTTTGGGGCATTAGCTCAGTTGGGAGAGCGTCGTGCTGGCAGCGCGAAGGTCACCGGTTCGAGCCCGGTATGCTCCATCCGTCAAACCCTTGCGTGGCAAGGGTTTTTTGTTTTCTGATTTCGCGGAGAGGGGATCACGATGAAGCGAATGATGATCATGATCGTTTGTTTGGTGCTGATGGCCCCGATATATGCAGCCGCCCATCGTGGCGAACTAGATGAATTGGGCGGACATTTTCGCAACAGCGACTGCACGTACTTGCTGCATGAACCGACTGCGCTCGCGAAACAGGCGAAAACGAAAGAAGAGCTTGTCCAACTTATTCAGAAATACAACGGCAATGAACGATGCAAGCGAAACCTCACTCCTGACCGCATTGACCTCGACGGCCATGCGCTCGGGGGAAAAGAGGGCGATGCTTCGCTGCGGCTGGGCCGGACATACAAAGCGGCATTGGTAGGGTGCGTGGACGGTGACACGGCCAAATTCCGTGTGAACGGCCATGTGTATACAACCCGCTTTTTGTTCATTGACACCCCGGAAAGCACGATCGAAGTCGAGCCATATGGAAAAGAAGCGAGCCAGTTCACGTGCTCCCGCCTGCAAAAAGGGGACATTGTGCTTGAAACAGACGGGAATACGTTGTTCGACAAATACCAGCGGCTGCTCGCTTGGGTGTGGGTGGACGGTCGCCTGTTGCAAGAGGAGATTGCCAAAGCGGGATTGGTGGAAGACTTTTATGACTATGGCGATTACAAATACGAAGACCGTGTCCGCGCCGCGTTGAACGAGGCAAAACGGACGGGGACGGGCATGTACGGAAGGGGAGCGGCAGATGAAAAGCCAACGCCAAACGGGGCGGACCATCCGCCTGATGGCAACACGCCGTCAAACGAGAAGTCCGCTGGCAGCCCGGCCGCCGATCAACCGTCTGCTTCCGATCAAGAGGCGGCGCCGAAAGACCGCGCGGGTCATCCCGTTGTTTATGCGTTGCTTGGTTTGCTGGCGGCGGCCGCGCTCTATTGGTTCGTCCGCCGGGGGACATGACCGGTGCGGGCGGATGATGGCAGCTCGAAACGCCCGGCTGCCCGCATCTTGACGCCCTGCCAATGAAACAGCCTGTCCGGTGCGGACAGGCTGTTTTGGTGCGGGCTGCAGGACAACCCGCTGCTATTGTTTCGGGAGCAGTTCTTCAATGCCGCCTTCGTGGGCGGCCGTTCGCCCGGACGCCGCCTCGAGCCGGCGGAATCCGTATTCCTCCAAACGCGCAATTTGCCAGTCTGTGAGATCGGTGTACGCGATGACAGACGGCGTGCCGGACGATTTATAAATCAAATTGCCGGTCACCGGGCATTGAAAGGCGTCGGCGACAAATCCTTCGCCGTCTTGAATCGTAAACAGCCGAATCGGCATAACGTTCATGTCATTCCCTCTTTCTTGGCATTGTCATGATTATCCGTGCCCCATCGGACGCCATTCTATACAAGCCGTTTGCCGACGATGACCAAATCGCGTTCCACCCCATCCAGTTCCGCCACGCGCGGAAAATATCCCCACCGTTCAAATCCGAAGCGGGAGAAAAGCCGTAAACTTGGTTCATTATGCGCAAAAATAAAGCCGAGCAGCGTCTTTATTTCAAGCGCTGGCGCCTTGTCGACCGCTTGCTTCAGCAACTTCGTCCCCAATCCTTGACCGCGGTGCGATTCGGCAATATAAATGCTCACCTCCGCCGTATGGCGGTACGCCGGGCGGCCGTAAAACGATTGGAAACTGAGCCAGGCACAAATATCGCCGCCATCTTCCACCACCCAAAGCGGCCGATGGTGAGGATCATGCGCTTCAAACCACGCCTTTCGGCTTTCCACCGACACCGGTTCCAAATCCGCTGTCACCATTCGGCTTGGGATCGTTTCGTTGTAAATGCGGACGATGTGCGGCAAATCAGCCGCCGTCGCATCGCGGATCACCCATTGTTCCATCTGAAATCTCCCCTTTTCGATTTCTCTTTTGCGTCCAAAGCCGCTTTTTTTGCAGCGCATTTCGTTTCCAAAAACGAAACAAGCGGGGAGTATAATCAAAACGTATGTACAAACAAAGAAAGGGGAACAACGTCAACTACCCCCACTTCGCTAACGCTTGAAGTGGGGGCTTGCAACTCCCCAGAAGTGCAAACAGACTTCGTCCTCCTTCCTTGACTTGGGGTTGCATCAGGGCAGGTTGACAACTACCCAACGACGCAGGTCATGCCTGCATCGTTACCGATTCTCTCGGTGTGTCTGTTGGCAGTACTTGGCTTCCACACACAACAGACGGAT
>NZ_JAFWFM010000194.1:0-9859 GCF_017515625.1 Geobacillus sp. | reverse complement strand
GTTGATTGGCTTTTGCTTCGGCCCATGCGGACCTCCGCTTTTCGTATTGTCCAGCTTCGGTCCGCCGCCGCTCGGGGTCAAATAACCTTCGCCTTCCGGGTGCAAGCACCCTTGCAGGCGAAGAACATTTGCCCGTCGCGGTGACCCGCGGACCTCCGCTTTTCGTCGCGCTTCGTTTCGTTCAGTTTTCAAGGAACGATCAATCTCTTCATCGCCAGAAGAATTACTTCCTCAAAAGCGACTATTATAATGTATCATCTTTTCGTTTTTTTGTCAACACTCTTTTTTGTTTTTTTTGCCGCATCGAAGCGGCTTTATTAATATAGCATCTCCATTTTGATATGTCAAATGTTTATTGCAAAGGGAGTCGGTCAAGATCCCTTAAAGATGTGCATGGCTTTTCGGCACTACCACTACCATGATGGCATTGTTCACAATGGAATCAGACATGCAATCCCTTATGGGGGAAGAGCCATTTTTCCGCATCCCCCAAACCCCCTTATTCACATTTCTCCCATTCTCTCGCTAGCATCCCGTACACAACATGGTCGACAAAACGATCGTAAAGCCACTCCGCGTCTCGAATCGTTCCTTCATTTGTAAATCCCAGCCGTTCTGGAATCGCTCTGCTCCGGTGATTTTCTGTTGCACAGCGGATTTCAACGCGATTCATCCCTTGCTCTGTAAACAAATAGTCGATGCACGCCTTGCATGCTTTCGTCATCAGCCCCATTCCTTGAAACGATTCGCCAAGCCAATAGCCAATGCTCGTTTTTCGATTCGCTCGATCCATATAATGAATTCCGATCACACCAGCCAATTGGCCGCGGTGCCAAATCCCGGCCTCAAAGCCGTTTCCAGCAGCAAACTTCTGCAACCCTTGAAAGATAAACGTTTTCGAATCCGCTACTGTTTGGGTTGAATCCACCCATGGGAGCCATTGACGCAAATGTGGGCGGCATGAATCAATTAACGCAAAAAGCGATTCCGCATCTTCCATTGTGAGCAACTTTAGCCATGAATGTTCCTCTAAGCGATGGATAAACATCGTTCATTCCCCTTTCATCATTTCTTCCATTATAGTACATCACCTTCCACACTCTGTCGTCCCCGCTACGCTCTTGTCAAAAAAAAGACTGTTCCCACGGCAGCCAATCCGCCTTAGGAACAGCCCTTTATTCCTCTTCTATTCCCGCAAAAAGACGAAGTAACAGATAAAGACGACAAACAGCACATATAACAGCGGATGCACGTCTTTGGCGCGGCCTTTTAAAATCATCGTGATCGGGTAGAAGATGAAGCCAACGGCAATCCCAGTGGCGATGCTGTAGGAAAGCGGCATCGTGATGAGCGTGAAGAATGCCGGTACAGCGACTTCGAACTTTTTCCAGTCAATTTCGCCGATCGACGAAGCCATCAACACCCCGACGATGATGAGCGCTGGTGCGGTGACCGGTGCGGTAATGACGCTCAGGAGCGGGGAGAAGAACAGCGCCAGCAAGAACAAAATCCCCGTCACGACCGCGGAAAACCCGGAGCGTCCTCCAGCAGCGACGCCGGCCGACGATTCGATATACGATGTCGTCGTCGATGTGCCAAACACCGCCCCAACCATCACCGCTGTCGCGTCAACAAGCAACGCTTTGCCGGCGCGCGGCAGTTTATTGTTTTTCAACAACCCGGCTTGGTTGGCGACAGCTAGAAGGGTGCCAGTCGCATCGAAAAAGTCAACGATAAAGAATGTCAAAACGACGCCAAGCATTTTCCACGAGAAAATGTCCGGCAAGTGTTCAATCGCGACGCCGAACGTCGGCGAAATATCCGGAATCGCGCCGACAATTTGCTTCGGCACTTCAATTAAACCGAAGATCATGCCGACGACAGCCGTAATGACCATGCCGTAAAAGACGCCGCCGTTTACCTTTTTCACCATTAAAACAACGGTGATGAACAATCCGAAAATGGCGAGCAGCGTATTGCCGTCTTTCAAATCGCTCAATCCGACCAGCGTGGCGTCGTTATTCACAATGATCCCGGCGTTTTGCAGGCCGATGAACGTGATGAACAGCCCAATTCCGGCGCTGACGGCATATTTCAGTTCAACGGGAATGGCATCGATGATTTTTTCTCGAACGCCGGTGAGCGATAAAATCGTAAAAATGATGCCGGAAACAAACACTCCCGCCAAGGCCGTTTGCCACGGAATGCCCATATGCAAGACGACCGTGAAGGCGAAGAAAGCGTTCAGCCCCATCCCCGGCGCCAAGGCGATCGGGTAGCGGGCCAGCACTCCCATTAAAATCGACCCGTATGCCGCCGCCAAAGCCGTGGCGACAAAGACAGCTCCTTGGTCAATGCGCAGTTCGTCAGGAAAATCTTTCACCGCCCCTAACGACAAGGTAAATGGGTTGACGAACAAAATGTACGCCATCGACAAAAACGTCGTCAGCCCGGCGATGATCTCCGTCCGATAATTCGTGCCGAGCTCATCAAACTGAAAATACTTTCTCACGTCTGTCCCCCCTATAAAGAATAAAAACGCTTCTGCAGCTACCAGAAGCGTTGACTAAGAAGGAATGACGAACAGAGAGAGGACATCGGCTCTCTATTTCACATCCCTCGTAGTCAAGCTATTTACGGTAGCTTGGTAGAAACTCCCGAGCCATATTCCCGGGATTATACGACGGAATTCGACAATATTCATGATTCCACGGCTATTGTATCAGCCTGTCGGTCGCTTGTCAAGAAAAAAAGACGAACATTTCTTTGGAAATGCTCGTCTTTTGTTCGTTTTTATTCCCACTCAATCGTCGCCGGAGGCTTGCTTGTAATGTCGTAGACGACGCGGTTGACGTGCGGCACTTCGTTGACGATGCGCGTTGAAATGCGTTCCAGCACATCCCACGGAATGCGGGCCCAATCGGCGGTCATCCCGTCGATCGAGGTTACGGCGCGGATGGCGACCGTATAATCGTACGTGCGGGCATCACCCATCACCCCGACGCTGCGGATGTCGGGAAGAACAGTGAAATATTGCCAAATGTCGCGGTCCAACCCCGCTTTTTTCACTTCTTCGCGCAAAATCGCATCCGATTCGCGGACGATTTCCAATTTTTCTTCCGTCACCTCGCCAAGGACGCGAATGCCAAGCCCCGGACCCGGGAACGGCTGGCGCCAAACGATTTCGTCCGGAATGCCTAATTGTGTGCCAAGAGCGCGCACTTCGTCTTTAAACAGCGTATTGAGCGGTTCGATCAGTTCGAATTTCATATCTTCCGGCAAACCGCCGACGTTATGGTGCGATTTGATCGTTTGCGCCGTCGCCGTGCCGCTTTCGATAATGTCGGTATAGAGCGTCCCTTGCACTAAAAATTCAATGCCTTCAAGCTTCGCCGCCTCATCGTCAAAGACGTAAATAAACTCGTTGCCGATGATTTTCCGCTTTTGTTCCGGATCTTTGACCCCTTTTAGTTTCGCCAAAAAGCGGTCTTTCGCATCGACTTTGATGACATTCATCTGGAATTGCTCACGGAACGTCTTCATGACGCTTTCCGCTTCGCCTTTGCGAAGAAGGCCGTGGTCAACAAAAATGCAGGTGAGCTGATCGCCGATGGCGCGGTGCACCAATACAGCCGCAACCGACGAGTCAACCCCGCCGCTTAAGGCGCACAACACTCTTTTTTCGCCCACTTGTTCGCGGATGCGACGCACCTGCTCATCGATGAAGTTTTCCATCGTCCAGTCGCCCCGGCAGCCGCATACATCGAAAACAAACTTCTTCAACAAATCGTTGCCGTAGACCGAGTGGCGCACTTCGGGATGAAACTGCACTCCATACCACTTCCGCCGTTCATCGCTCATCGCTGCGATCGGGCAGGAAGGGCTTGTGGCATCTACGACAAAGCCGTCAGGCGGAGCGGTAACCAAATCGCCATGGCTCATCCAGACGACTTGTTCGTCCGGCAAACCGTGGAACAACAGGGAGTCATGTTTCACTTGAATGAGCGCCTTCCCGTACTCGCGGTGCGACGCCTTTTCCACTTTGCCGCCTAAGTGGTGCGCCATCAGCTGCATCCCGTAGCAAATCCCTAAAATCGGCAGCCCGAGCTCAAAAATCGCCGGGTCGCACCGAAACGCCTGCTCATCATATACGCTGTTCGGGCCGCCGGAAAAAATGATCCCCTTGGCGTTCAACGCGCGAATCTCGTCGGCGCGAATCGTATGCGGATGCAATTCGCTGTACACGCCAAATTCACGGATGCGGCGGGTGATCAGTTGGTTATATTGGCTTCCGAAGTCCAATACGACGATCATTTCTTGATTCATGTTCTCCACCCCGTCCAAAAAATAAACGCTGCCGTTGCCCAAAACATGGATGAAGGCAGAATAGCAGCGTCTTCTGCCTTCATAGTCGGGCCGTTTACGGCGGCCCGGTAGAGACGCGCAAGCCATATTCTTGCGCTTATATGAAGGGCTTTCGTCTATCCGTATGCAAATTTGAATTCATTCTATCAACTTGCCGGCAGGCGGTCAAGAGATCGTCCTTTTTATTAAATTTTCCCACAATTGACGCGCCTCACGGAGGTCGATCCGGCTGCTGTTTGCGCCGTAGACCGCTTGTTCATACGATTTGGTCAAACGTTCCATTTCATCGGTTTCGAATAAACGATCCACTTGGATGGCATACTGACGCAACGTTTCCTCTTCTTTTCGTTTCAGCCCGTAGTCATGCAGCTGACGCAACAATGCCAAGTAAGCGGGGACAAGCCATTCCGGGCCGTCAACTTGGCGGCGGCGGAATCGAAGGAGCGTAAGGCGCGGCCACCATTTTCGTCTTGTCGTGTAAATCGTTCCGCCCAATGCCGCCAGCATCGCGAACACGCCCAGCACCATTTGCCATGACCAACTGTCGGCCAGCTTCTCCCACCAATGGCGGTCTTGCTCTGGCGATGATCGTTTGATCAATTGTTCGAGCGGCACGCGCGGCTGTTCCTGTAGTTCCGGCTGCGAGGGCTGCGCTTGTTGCTCCTCATTCTGTTGAGAAAGTGAAAACGCATACGGGTTGACAAACCCCCGCGTTGGCTCAAACGGCACCCAGCCGACGCCTTCAAAATACACCTCAACCCACGCATGAGCGTCATGGTTGCGGATTTCGTAAAGATTTTCCCCGTCTTGCTCGCTGACAAGCCTTCCGGACGTATAGCCTTTCACCCAGCGCGCCGGAATGCCGAGCGAACGCACGAGCACGACCATAGAAGTCGAAAAATTGTCGCAATACCCCCGTTTTGTTTCAAATAAAAATTGATCGACGTAATCTTCGTTCTCTTTTGGAACGGCGACATCCTTTGTTTCGTACGTATATTGCCCAAGTTGAAAATACTGCTCAATGGCTCTCACTTTGTCGTAAGCCGTCTGTTCTCCGGCGGCGATTTGCTTCGCCAAGTCGCGCACCCTTTGCGGAAGCGTCTTTGGCAACTGCGTATATCGTTTCAACAGAAGAGGGTCTCGAACTGGGGGCGCGGCGCGCAACGCCGCAATCGGAAAATCCGGCTCCCAATAGGTCAATGAATACTTGCCAACAGGGAACGCATTCGACCTGTCATCGGTCGTATAAATTTTCTCTGTCGCCACATCCATACGGTACACGACCGGTTCGGCTGCTTCCACCCGCCGCAACCCAAGCGGATAAACGAGATGAAACCCTTGATTGCGCCGCTCGATCTCCGCCTTTTGCTCCACTGTCTCAACTTGATCGCTCCACCATTCATACTTGAGCTCTTCGCCGTTGGCAAACGAGCGGACTTGCTCGCTCGGAAACACTTCCCATCCCTTGCCGGTGTAAATATCTTTCGTCTCAATCCGCCAGTAATGAAGCCCTCGATCTTTCGCCGTAAAGACGACGGTATCATCCGCGATAAACGGCCCGCCGAGGCGGGAATCATTCTGTCCGTATCCCACTTTTGCCACGCCAGGAGAAGGCGAGTCATCGTTCGTTTCTTCCGGCTGGGCATGATCGCTGCGGATAAACGCAACCGGATCCGGCCATTGCGGCGGCAGCTTCGGTCCCGCATACCCAGCCGCAAGAGCGACGGCAGGAATGAACAGAGCGGCCGCCCGCCACGTTCCGATGCGAAAAGACGGCGCTTTTGCCTGCAGCCGCTCGCCATGCAGCCAAACGAAGGCGAAAAAGCCAAGCGCCACAAGGCGAACGATCGCGTCGTTCCCGCTATACGGAAAAAACGTATCAAGCACAGCGATATACCCAACTGTCAATGCGTATGGGACAAACCACCGTTTTTTCTGGACAATCAGCCAATGAAACAGAAACGAGATGGCCCATAGCAGCAGAAAAAAGGCAAAGGTGCGCACGGCATCGCTCGGCATGGACAAGCGTCCCCCCTGCAGCCAAGCCGCGCCATCCCGCCATAAGGAATACGGCAGCGAGGCGGCCGAATGGAACGAAAACAGCCAAGCGAGCGACCACCATATATATCCCGCTTTCCCCAAAGCGGACAGCCAGATCGGAAGGCGGAGCCAATACATCCCGAAGCAAAGGGCGACAAAGGCCGCAAACAATCTAATATGCGCTGTATCCGTCACGTCTTCCAACGGCCAAAGCCATTCCGTGAGCAGCCAAGCCGCTAGGACGTTGGGCAGCATAGCAGACAACATCCTTGTCCCTAACCGCCTCATCCGTCTTCTCCTCCTTGCCGGACAGTTTGCCATGATTGAGGGGGCATGTGGGATACGTGCACCCCCGCATGGCGGAGTCCGTCCGCCCACCTCCGCTCGTCCTCTCCCCATTCACGGTTGACCACATACAACACTATGCAGCGTTTTGACGCCATCGCTCGCAGCTGCGCAGCCAACTCGGCGGATAACCTCGACGTCACGACCACGCAACCGGCCGCTGTTCTCCAGTTCCCCTCCTCCGCCAATTGAGACGCAAGCGGCGCTGATCCGTTCGCCTCCGCTTCCGCCAGACGGAGAAGGAGCGACGGCCACTGCTCCTCGCTTCGCCGCGGCGCTAAATAAGAACGGGCTTTTCCAGTCACGAGCAGGCCGACTGGGACTCCTTCATTGATCAACGCTTTCGCGATGGACGCCGCCAGCGTGACAAGCTCCTCAAACCATGGCGATGCGGCGCCGTCGAGCACGACGATCCAATCGTCATTGCGCGGCTCATCGAACTCTTTTGTCATCAACGCTTGCCTTCGCGCTGACGCCTTCCAATGCACCCACGACATTTTGTCACCGGGCGCGTACTCGCGGGCGCCGGCCGCCACCGCCAGATCGCGGCGGTAAGCAAGCGGGCGGGCCTCTTTTCCATAGGCGAACCATTCACGCACCATTTCTGCCGGCCAAGGCCAATAGCGGGGATACACGATGATCGTGCACGGCGCCGAAAACGATTCTGCTTTGTTCACAAAGCCGAGGGCGTCAGAAGCCTCGAGGCGCACGATGTCCAACTGATGGCGGCCGCGCGGCAACGAGAGCGACCACGCACAAGAAAGGCGGCGTCGAAACGGCCACGCGGCCATCGCCCCTCCATGCCGCGGCTCCTGGCCCGAAACGGTGAGGGCAGCGGGCGGAATCGCCCAAGGCAGCTCCATGCGGACCGTCACCGGAATCGGTTCTCCTGCATGATAGCGCTTCGCCGGCACCGTCCGGCTTACCGCAACGCGTCTGATCGGATACAAGGCGACGGCAAACGCATGCAGTCCAAACGGCAAAAAGCTGTAAAACAAAAACCAGCTGACAAATCCGCCTTGAAACATGGCATAGGAAAACAAGATGGCGGTCAACAGCAACAATCCAACAAGCGGGAGCCAACGCCTCCCCTTCTTCATTCGCTTCGCGTTCATCGCTTTTATCGCCGTCCTTGCACCGGCACCGGCGTACAGGCTAGAAGCTGTTTGATGACGGCAGTGGCATCAAGCTTGTCCCATTTCGCTTCCGGACGAATAAGCAGGCGATGAGCCAGCACGTAGGGAGCAAGGTGCTGCACATCATCAGGGATGACAAAATCGCGGCCATGGATGAACGCGTACGCCTGCGCCGCCTTCATCAAAGCGACGGCCCCGCGCGGGCTGACGCCCAAATAGACCGCTTCGTGCACACGGCTTTGCTGGATGAGATCGACGATATACCGCTTCACGGTGTCGCTCACATGCACGCCCATCACCTTTCGCTGCAGAGTGAGCAGTTCATCAAGCGGCATCACCGGCCCGATCTCCGAAAGTGGCGCCGCTTTTTCGAGACGGTTTAACATTTCGATTTCCTCATCGGGAGACGGATAGCCCATGTGCAGTTTCACTAAAAACCGGTCAAGCTGGGCCTCGGGGAGCGGATACGTTCCTTCATATTCAATCGGATTTTGCGTCGCCATCACCAAAAACGGCTGCGGCAGCGCCCGGGTGACGCCGTCAACAGTCACGCTTCCTTCTTCCATCGCTTCCAGGAGCGCCGATTGCGTTTTCGGAGACGTCCGGTTGATCTCGTCCGCGAGCACGATGTGGGCGACAATCGGTCCGGGTTTATACTCAAATTGCTGTGTTTTCGGATTGTAGACGGAAACGCCGATCACATCGCTCGGCAGCAAATCCGGCGTAAACTGAATGCGCTTCAGCTCCACGTTGAACGATTTCGCCAGCGCACGCACCAACATCGTCTTGCCGACGCCGGGCACATCCTCGAGCAGCACATGGCCTTTGGCCAATAACGCTGTTAAGCTGAGGATGATGACGTCGCGTTTTCCGACAATGACTTGCTCAATGTTGCGGACCACCTTTTCAAAAGGGGGAAGCAGCGGCTCGTAAATCGCCATGACATCAAACTCCTTTTATAGTAATGAATGGGTCTTTCAGCGGTAGACAAGGAGCAGTTTATACTATTACTATAATATCGAATATACGGAACTTTTGGAATCCATTTGCAACAAGGGGGAAGAGAAAAAAGGGAAATCGAAGTGGACGATGATCGGCCCGGGGCTGATCGGCGGCGTCGGCGGCTCTATCACCATGGCGTCATACGGATATTGGCTACAGGAAAACGGCTGGAAAGGGCGAGCTTACGTATCGCCGATGCGCTATGATCCCGCTGTCGCTTATATTGTCACCGCCATCTTTATGTTGTCGCTTCTCGTGCTTGGGGCGCCGCCTTGTTGTACGGCACTGACACGACGATCAGCGGCGAGCAGGGGCTTGTGTCATTCGCTTCGATCATGGGCAACGAGCTGCACCCGGCTGCCCGTTGGCTCTTTTTGCTCGGCTTTTGGTCGGCGTCATTTACATCGGTCATCGGCGTTTGGAACGGCGTTTCGTATTTGTTCGCCGATTTTGTTCGCAACATGCGGAAAACGCCGGTTGGCGCTGAATCGCTCAACCAGTCAAAAGCGTTCCGCTTCTACGTCTTTTGGCTCACCTTCCCGCCGATGCTCTTGCATTTCATCGGCAAGCCGGTCGGACTCATCATCGCCTACGGGGCGCTCGGCGCGCTGTTTATGCCATTTTTGGCTGTGACGCTTCTTTATTTGCTCAATTCGAAAAAAGCGCTTCCAGAAAAAGGGCGCAACCATTGGCTCTCGAATGCGCTGCTCGTTCTTTGTCTGGCGCTGTTTGCCGTCTTGTCGATTAATGAACTCATTCGCCTGTTTGCTTAACATTTGCCCGGTGCAAAGCAGCCAGCTGGCGGCAGGAGGCTGTCTCAATGGAAAAACGGGGCTGACCCAAAAGTCCGCCAAAAAGCGGACTTTTGGAGTCAGCCCTCTCTGGTTTTTGTATATTTTACCAAACGGAACAAAATTCCGACTCTGTTCTTCCCCTCATTTACGCCACCAAGGACAATTGCTTGTCCCTAG
>NZ_JAFWFM010000193.1:0-5933 GCF_017515625.1 Geobacillus sp. | reverse complement strand
TTTTGCATCAAATTCGGGAGTGTGGTATGCTTGTTCATAGAGAGCACCTCCTGGGTTTGTTTGTGTCGTTACTCACATTCTACAGGAAAGGTGCTCTTTTTTCTATACCCTTTGGATTTTATTGGATAATCAACACGCCTGGTGCTATATAAGGCGGAGTATGAAATTGGGCTATGGGCGAAACAGTTGATCAAAGAGCGGCTTGGCATCGAGATTCCCGATGACGAGGTGGCCCATATCGCCCTTCATATTCATACGGCGAAACTCGATGCCGCCAGCATGAACAAAACGATGCGCGAGACGACGCTCATTCATGAATTCGTTGACCTTATCCAAACGGAGCTCGGCATATCGATCGATAAGGAAAGCATTTCATACCAGCGGCTGCTCACTCATTTGCGCTTTGCCTTAAGCCGCATCGAAAACGGGGAGCCGATTCATTCGATGGATGAGGAGATGCTTGCGCTCATTCAGACAAAATATGCAAGGGAATGGGCGTGTACACAAAAAGCGGCAAGCTATGCAGAGAAGGAATATGGCATCCGTTTTCCGGAGGAGGAACTCGCCTATATCGTCCTCCATATCCAACGGTTGCGAAAGCGTTGACAAAAACAGCAAGTTGCCGTATAATGCAAAACAGACAACGAAATATTGCGGGATTGTAACTGCTTCGAGCAGGCAAGACCTAAAACGTATGAAGGGAACGGCAAGTGAGTCATGCCGCTAGATCGCCCTTTGTATGTTTTAGGTCTTTTTTGTTTTTCATTTCACCATCATTCAGAAGGGGAGGAGTTCACCGATGAATTATGAACACATTGCTAAACAACTCATCCCGCTCCTTGGCGGGAAAGAAAACATCATTAGCGTAACTCATTGCGCGACACGGCTTCGCCTCGTCTTAAAAGATGACAAAAAGGCCGAGGCGAAAGACATTGAAAACATTGAAGGGGTTAAAGGGGCGTTTTCCAGCTCCGGACAGTTTCAAATTATTTTTGGCACCGGCGTGGTGAATAAAGTGTATGAGGCGTTTGTCCGGGAAGCAGGGATACAGCAAGGTGATGCTGATGCTCATCAAGAAGCCATCAAGCAAAAAATGAATCCGCTCGCCCGCTTTGCGAAGACGTTGTCAAACATTTTTGTCCCAATCATCCCAGCCATTGTCGCGAGCGGTTTGTTAATGGGTTTGCTTGGGATGATGAAGGCGTTCAAATGGGTGGCGGCAGACAGCCCGCTGTATATTTTGCTTGATATGTTTTCGAGTGCGGCGTTTATTATTTTGCCAATTTTAATCGGCTTTAGCGCGGCGAAAGAATTTGGAGGCACGCCGTTTTTAGGGGCGGTCATCGGCGGTATTATGACTCACCCGGCGCTATTAAACCCGTGGGGATTGGCCGAGGCCAAGCCAAACTATATGCATTTTCTTGGCTTTGATATCGCTATGGTCGGGTATCAAGGGACGGTCGTGCCGATTTTGCTGGCGACGTATGTGATGAGCAAATTGGAGCGTGGATTGCGAAAAGTTGTTCCCCATGCGGTCAGTTTGCTTGTTGTTCCATTTGTGACCGTCATTTTGACGGGATTTATTACGATTTTGGCCATTGGTCCGCTCGGCAATTTGCTTGGCGATGGGATTACGACGGTGTTGAACTTTGTTTACCATTATGGCGGTGCGTTAGCTGGCCTTATCTTCGGCGGATTGTACTCGATGATCGTCATTACCGGTGTGCATCATAGCTTTCATGCCATTGAAGCGAACTTGTTGGCGAAACTTGGGGTCAACTATTTACTGCCAATTTGGTCGATGGCCAACGTCGCCCAAGGCGGCGCCGGTTTGGCTGTATTTGTCAAATCGAAGCGGACAAAAACAAAAGAGATTGCGTTACCGGCGGCCTTGTCAGCTTTTTTAGGCATTACCGAGCCAGTCATTTTCGGGGTGAACTTAAAATACCGGAAGCCGTTTATCGCTGCGGCCATTGGCGGCGCGCTCGGCGGAGCGTACGTCGTATTTACGAATGTAGTAGCTAATGCCTACGGGTTGACCGGCATCCCGATGATCGCCATCGTTGCGCCGGAAGGGCTCACGAACTTAATGCACTACTTAATCGGTTTTGCCATTGCCGTCGTTTCAGCGTTTGTGGCGACATTCCTTCTAAAGTTCCGTGAAGAAGAAGAGTGAGGGGACAAGCGGATGAAATCCGAACGGGAACAGAAACTTATTGAACAAGCATACGCTGAAGTCGAAAAATATGAGACTCTTGTCAATCGTGACCGGTATCGGCTTCGCTACCATCTCATGCCTCCTGTCGGGTTGATGAACGATCCAAACGGGCTGATCGACTGGCACGGAACGTATCACGTCTTCTACCAATGGATGCCGTTTCGCACCGGCCATGGCGCCAAGTTCTGGGGGCATTATACATCCCCAGACTTGGTTCATTGGCAAGCAGCGCCGATTGCGTTAGCGCCAAGCGAATGGTATGACAAAGATGGTTGCTATTCCGGCAGTGCGATTAGTTGCGATGGAAAACTCGTGCTGTTTTACACTGGCAATGTGAAAGATGAACAAGGAAACCGCCAAACGTACCAATGCATGGCCGTATCGGAAGATGGCATTCATTTTACAAAAAAAGGTGTCGTCATTACACTTCCGGACGGATATACGGCCCATTTCCGCGATCCGAAAGTATGGCGGTATCAGGGCCATTGGTATATGATCTTGGGGGCGCAAAGCGAAAGCGGCGATGGAAAAGCGGTGCTGTTTCGTTCCGCTGATCTTTGTCATTGGGAGCATCTTGGCCCAATTGCTGGCGGCAACATGAACGGGCTTGGTCCGTTTGGCTATATGTGGGAATGCCTAGACTTGTTTCCATTAGATGGGCAAGACGTGCTCATCGTCTGCCCGCAAGGATTAAAACCGGACGGCATGCGCTACCAAAACGTCTACCAGTCAGGTTATTTTGTCGGCCGCTTCGACTACGAACGGGCCGAATTCCTTCACGGGACGTTTGAGGAGCTTGATCGCGGCTTTGAATTTTACGCTCCGCAAACGATGCTTGACCGGAACGGGCGGCGCATCCTCATCGGCTGGATGGGTGTGCCGGACCAGGATGAAGACCGTCAGCCGACAGTGAGCCACCGCTGGGTGCACGCGCTCACCTTGCCGCGCGAACTTCGCCTCACTGGCGGCAAGCTGAGACAGACGCCAGTGGAAGAGCTGAAACAGTTGCGCAAACAAAAAGTAGCATATCCAAGCGCCACTGTGGTGAATGAGCTGAGGTCATGGGCGGGACTCGAGGGAGATGCGATCGAACTTCGCCTCGACAATATCGAACTGTTCGGAAGCATGATGGAAATTTACTTTCGCCATGCGGCTCGCCTTGTTTACAATAGTGACGAAGGGGTATTGACGCTTGAACGGAAAAGCTTTGTGAACGGGCTGACGGAGAAGCGGCAATGTCGATTGCCACGTCTTCGTTCGCTTCATGTTTTCCTTGATACGTCATCGATCGAACTGTTCGTCAATGATGGCGAAGAGACGTTCACTGCGCGGTTTTTTCCGCATCCGGACGACCAAACGATTTTCTTTGGCGCTCATGGGCATCTTCAGATGGACATCGAGAAATGGGAATTATAAGACGGATTGGCACGAGCAAAGCTGCCGAGAGCACTCGCTTTTCGGCGGCTTGTTTATTACTGTTGTAGTTCCTTTTGTGAGACAATGAGCAATACGGGATTGAATTTACTTCCGTCCCCCTCTATAATGAACAGTAGACGATGTCTTTACATCGATAATGACAGGGGGATACACATGAACCAAACCGCGATTTCCCAGCGCAAGCTGTTAGGCATCGCCGGTCTCGGTTGGCTGTTTGACGCGATGGATGTCGGCATGTTGTCGTTTTGATGGCCGCCTTGCAAAAAGACTGGAACTTGACAGCCGAACAAGTCGGCTGGATCGGCAGCGTCAACTCGATCGGCATGGCGGTTGGAGCGCTCGTGTTCGGATTGCTTGCGGACCGGATCGGGCGGAAAAACGTTTTTATTTTCACATTGTTGCTGTTCTCGCTTGGCAGTGGGCTGTCGGCGCTGACGACGACGTTAGCGGCGTTTTTGGCGCTCCGCTTTTTGATCGGCATGGGACTTGGCGGCGAGCTGCCGGTCGCGTCAACGCTCGTCTCAGAAGCGGTGCCAGCTAAGGATCGCGGCCGGGCTGTCGTGCTGCTCGAGAGCTTTTGGGCTGGCGGTTGGCTATTGGCAGCGCTCATCTCGTATTTCGTCATACCAGCTTACGGCTGGCGGACGGCGTTATGGCTGGCGGCGATTCCGGCGCTGTATGCGATCTATTTGCGCCTCCGCCTCAGCTTTCAGTCTTCGATTCTCTTCCTCTAAACTGCACTCTTTTTTTCGGGGTCTTCCCTTGAATGGAGACTTGGATGTCCCGCGCCGTTCTTCGAGCCCTTTTCGACCATGTTCATGATAACGTTTTACCCAAAGTCTGATCGTTTTCGTGCAGGGAATCCCTATAACTCTTGGCATATCCGCTTATATCCCCATCCTTCTTCGATGTACATCTGGACAGCCCTCCATTTAAACTCCACGGAATAGGTGGTCTTCCCTTTCGGTGTTTGCTTGGTCTCGAACATAAACAAATCCCTCCAGTGTTTTTCATGACAGTATGGGCATTTTCCCAACTGTCTACACTAGAGGGATAATATCAAGCGAGAAGGGCTCCTTTTTCATCCCGACAACTTCTCCAGCCTCGCGCACAACTCATGCTGCCACTCAACGTCGCCGGTCATGCTGGCCAGTAGCGACAGGTTTTTGAGTTTCGCGATCTCCATACTCTCTTGACATTGACAGAATCGTTTGGTGAAGATTTGGATGTTTTGAAGAAAAATAAACCCGCCTCGACATGGGCGGGTTTTTTCTGTCAATCCAAATACTTCTCGCATAACGATACGAACTTTCCATCTGACTTTAGCCCTTCCAAAATGCTTCTCAACATTGCACTTCTTTTGGGAAGCTGCTTCTCGAACTCTGCCACAAATGTGTCCTTGTCCCACTGTGATTTGCCAGCGTGATAAAACAGCTTTTCCAGGCGTTCCAACTCGTCGGCAGTAAAGCCAGTGGCTAAGGCCAGAATCGCAAAGCTTTTGTGCTCCTTGTTCACCATATCTAAGAGTAACGTAATTGCGTCGGTGGCTAGACTCAATTTTGCTTCAAGATCCTTGATTCTTTCCTCGTTCATAGCACCCTCCTTGTACTATAGTAATACCCAGTCTACGAATTTTGAAATGACCCAACCAACCTGTCTCGCTGTACTCAGTGGTACTCCCAGATCATATAACGCCCCGCTAACTTGATCTTGAATGATTTGGATAGAAAGGTCTTTCCAAGAAGCTATGGTCCGCAAGGTATCAGCAATATTATCGGCATATTCCCTGATAGTATCTGCTACCTTTTTACTGCCGTAGTCCTCAACAAAGTCGAGCAATTTTTTAATGGCTTGCGATTCCAGCATGTCTGCTAACGTCAATACCGCTTTCTTGAGAGCTGCAGTTTTGATACCCTGTGTTTCTACCTTTGGCGACACTGTGTTGACCTTCGCCACAGAAGGGGTGAGTTGTGACACCGTGTTTGTCTCTGCGGCAAAAACAGAAGTAGGTACTGCTACCGCCAAAACAGACAGAGCTAAAACAGGAGATAAAATTCTTTTGAACAACTTCATAGACAGCTTCATAAATTCCCCCTCCCTTTTATCGGTTTATTTATTTCAATGAATACTATAAAAGCTGTAGATGAGCATTTTTCATTACAATAATTTCCATGGTTAGAGAGACAAACAGGGTACCCCTTACGCGATACGGAGCTGTTTTTTGATCACATCAATGGGAATATCTTGCTTCGCAGCGTCATAAATGAACTCGACGACG
>NZ_JAFWFM010000021.1:0-4644 GCF_017515625.1 Geobacillus sp. | reverse complement strand
GAGGGCTTTTTTTGATCAAGTCCCCGGAAAAGCTCCTAACGGGAATGCTCCTTTTTGACTATCATGATAATTATTTTCACTGTGGAATGTTGTGATATAGCTCACATCTTTCGGCCGAAACATGACATATTCCACTTTGGAAAAAAAGGTTTCGTTTTCGTTTGAGAGGGCGGAATAGCATGTTCCAGAAAGATGGGCTTGCCGAAATGTTTGAAAGGAAACCCCATCAGCTCCATTGCGCATCCCGACCGGTACCGGACGATGGGGAAAAAGGAGTTAGAAAAAGATTTCTTGTTCGAGCCCTTCGCGGTCAATCAAATAAAAGCCGTGTTCGTCGACGTCAATCAGCCCTTTCCGTTTCAGCTGGCTCAACGTCCGGCTGACCGTTTCCCGGGCGGTGCCGATCATGTTGGCCAGCTCGCGGTTCGTCACATGGGCGGTGAGACGGTGCCACTTCCCTTGTTTGACGGCGTTCGTGCGCGTCAGCCGCAACAAAAGCAGCACGATTTGTTCGTACGTATTATGGAGCACTTGCGCCTCAAGCCGGTTTTGCAAGTCGACGATTTTTTCGCCCATGACGCGGAACAGTTTTATGCAAAGTTCAGGGCTCGCCATCAGCACTTGTTCGAAATCGTGGATCGGGATCGCGATCAATGTCGCTTCCTCGACCACTTCGGCGTGGGCCGGATAGGTGCCTTTTAAGAAAAAGCCGGCATGCGGAAACATTTCTCCCGTCTGCAAAATCGAAACGATTTGTTCTTTCCCGCTGAAGTCCGTTTTATAAATTTTTACCGTGCCGGAATGAATGAAATAGACACGTTCTAACGGGTCGCCTTGCATAAAGACAAACGTCCGCGGCTTGTAAACGCGCACGTGGGAAATGGCAACCAGCGAATCAAGCTCGTAATCGGACAGTTCACGAAACAACGGAACAGCTTTTAAGCGGTCTTTCATCCAATGGTTCGCCATGGCGTTCTCTCCTTTGGAAATGTGACAAAAGTGTGGCGGCTGTCAACAGAGCATCGATGCTTTTCTCTTTTTGAACATCCGCGCCGTTTGGCCTTTTTTGCCTTCATTGTATACATTCTTACGCCATAAAGCTGTGATATAAATCATAACGGACATTTGCCCCAGCTCACAAACCGGCCTCGATTCAGCACGCTACAATGGGGGCGAACAAACGAGAAGGAGGTTGTCTCATATGGAAGTTCATCGATCCGTTCGCCCCAACATGCGGCCGGGGCGGCAAACGACCAACAGTTTTCTCAAATCGATTCTCATTTTCACCATTTTAATCAGCTTCACTGTCCTGCTTGTCGGCGGATATTGGATTTTTAAAGAAATGGCGCCGAGGCCGAAGGAAGTTCGCAGTGAAGACGGCCAAGTGTTGATGACGAAAGAAACGATCATCGGCGGGCAGGCCGTCTTCCAAAAATACGGGCTGATGGATTACGGAACCGTGCTTGGGCATGGGTCGTATATGGGGCCGGACTATACGGCAGAAGCGTTGAAAATTTATACGGAAGGCATGCAAGATTACAAAGCAAAAGAGCGGTATCACAAACCGTTTGCCGATTTAACCGCCGATGAGAAAACGATCATCCGCGAACAAGTCATCAAGGAAATGCGAAAAAATCGCTACAACCCGGTTACGGATGTTCTCGTCCTGACAGATGCGCAAGTATACGGGTTGGAAAAAGTGCGCGACTATTACCGCGACGTGTTCACCAATGGCGACGGTTGGGGATTGAAAAAAGGATTGATCAAAGAAAGCGACATGCCAAAATCAGGCCGTGCTTGGGTCGCGGACGGCGACCAAATCAAGCAAATTGCCGACTTTTTCTTCTGGACCGCTTGGCTGTCAAGCACGCCAAGACTTGGCGACCACATCACTTATACGAACAACTGGCCGTACTATGAGGACGCCGGCAATACGATGTCATTTTCCGCGGTATGGTGGAGCGGCGCGAGCGTCACGATTTTGATTTTGTTCATCGGGATCATTTTGTATGTGTTCCACCGCTATCAGTTAAGCATGCAAGAAGCGTATGCAGAAGGGAAGTTTCCGGTCATCGACTTGCGGCGGCAGCCGCTTACTCCGTCGCAAGTGAAAGCGGGCAAATATTTCGTTGTCGTCGCCGCGCTCTTTTTCGTGCAAGCGATGTTCGGGGCGTTGCTCGCCCACTACTATACGGAACCGGACAGCTTCTTCGGCATCAAATGGATACATGACCTATTGCCGTTTAACATCGCCAAAGGGTATCACTTGCAGCTGGCGATTTTCTGGATTGCCACCGCTTGGCTTGGCATGGGGATTTTCATCGCGCCACTTGTCGGCGGGCAAGAGCCGAAAAAGCAAGGGTTGCTTGTTGATTTGCTCTTCTGGGCGCTTGTCGTCCTTGTCGCCGGCAGCATGATCGGCCAATGGCTAGGCGTCAACGGCTACTTAGGGAACGAATGGTTTCTGTTTGGCCATCAAGGATGGGAATACATTGAGCTCGGCCGCGTTTGGCAAATCATTTTAGTCGTGGGCATGCTGCTTTGGCTGTTCATCGTCTTTCGCGGCATCAAACGAGGGCTGAAGCAAGAAAGCGACAAAGGCGGTCTCATCCACTTGCTGTTTTACTCAGCCATCGCCGTTCCGTTCTTTTACATCTTCGCGTTCTTTATCGAGCCGGATACGAACTTTACGATGGCTGACTTTTGGCGCTGGTGGATCATCCACTTATGGGTCGAAGGCATTTTCGAAGTGTTCGCCGTTGTTGTCATCGGGTTTTTGCTCGTACAAATGAGATTGGTGACGAAAAAATCGACGGTCCGGGCTCTCTATTTCCAATTTACGATTTTACTAGGCAGCGGTGTCATCGGCATCGGCCACCACTATTACTACAACGGTTCACCGGAAATTTGGATCGCTCTTGGCGCGGTGTTCTCGGCGCTCGAGGTCATTCCGCTTACGCTCCTTATTTTAGAAGCGTATGAACAATATAAAATGATGCGCGACGGCGGGGTCAACTTCCCGTATAAGGCCACATTCTGGTTTTTGATCTCCACAGCGATCTGGAACTTGGTCGGCGCAGGGGTGCTCGGCTTTCTGATCAACTTGCCGGCGGTCAGCTACTTTGAACACGGGCAATTCTTAACGCCGGCTCACGGCCACGGAGCGATGATGGGCGTGTATGGCATGTTTGCGATCGCCGTGCTTCTTTACTCGCTGCGCAACATCGTCAAACCGGAAGCATGGAACGACAAATGGCTGAAATTCTCTTGCTGGATGCTGAACATCGGCCTGGCTGGCATGGTTCTCATCACGCTTCTCCCGGTTGGGGTGCTGCAAATCAAAGAAGCGTTTGAACACGGCTATTGGGCGTCCCGTTCGCCTTCGTTCTTGCAACAAGACGTCGTACAAAACTTGCTGCTTGTCCGCTTTGTTCCGGATACGATCTTTTTGATCGGCGTCGTTGCGTTGCTTGTTTTCGCCATCAAGGTGCTGTTCCATTTGCGCAAGCCAACGCACGGCGAAGGGGAAGAGCTGCCGGTGGCGAATTTGGCGGAGGAAGAATAACCAAAACGGGGCTGACCAAAAACGCGAATGCGTTTTGGAATTAGCCCCTTTTTTACACCAAAATATCGTTCGTTTTCTGGCAGAATAGAGTTACCATAACCACTATCACTGGAAAAGGAGCGATTCGTTTATGAAACATCATCATAATTTTTGAAGAGTGTACCATGAATCATCTCACGTTGCCAGGCGATATCATTCCACTGGATCATATGGCTCATGTAGTTTACGAAATGGTCGAACGCATTCCGATGGAGATGTTTCTTCCTTTACTATAAAGGCGGCCGCACCTCAGAAAGGCAAGGAGAGATGCTTCCTCCTTGCTCATGTTGTCTTTATAAGACGAATGCTGGAAATTGCCGCTTCGTGTTCAATCGAACGCCTAGAAAGAAGATCTAAAATCCGTTCGTGCTTTTCCATGTTTTGTTCTATTTTCTTAACGATTTCATTTGTTTCAAGCACTGCTTGTTGGAGGAAAACAAATTCTTGCTTTGTGACCATATTGGCTTTGACATGATCTAATTCTTTCATTAGGTTGTTCTTTACGTCCTCAAGCTCCTGCTTGGTGGCCATGTTGGTTTTAATGTCTTCAAGCTCTTGCTTGGTGGCCATGTTGGTTTTAATGTCTTCAAGCTCTTGCTTGGTGGCCATGTTGGCTTTAATGTCTTCGATCTTTTTTGTGAAACTATGCTTCACTTCTTCGAGTTCTTGTTTAGTGGCCATGTTGGTTCTAATATCTTCGAACTCTTTTGTGAAACGATTCCTCACTTCTTCAAGTTCTCGTTTCGTTGCCATGTTGGCTTTAATATCCTCAAGCTCTGTTGTGAAGTTTTGCTTCACTTCTTCGAGCTCCTGTTTCGTTGCCATGTTTGTTTTGATATCGCTTACTTCATGTTCGATCATTTGGAGCTTGTCCAAAATTTGGTTCAATATCTCTTCCGAGGAAAATCCTCCCTTCTAATAAGATACCTGAATCCGTGACAGCAGCTCATCAAAAGCACCGGAAAACGTAATCATATCAAGGGTTTAGCCCAGTTTCGGATGTTCACTTATTGAGTGAAAAGCAAAAAGTGTGATATTTG
>NZ_JAFWFM010000192.1:0-6152 GCF_017515625.1 Geobacillus sp. | reverse complement strand
TTTTTTGTCCCCGTCGCCCTTGACGACTCTTCCGCACCTTTGGCGGGTGTTGGTCAAGGGCGAATCCGGCCCTCCGCATGCCCCACGATGCTCAATGGGATGATCTGTGTGGAGTTTTCATAGAACTTTTGACGCTACCCTACCTCATCCATCGCCAATAGAGAAACAGCTCCACCGCTACCAACAGCGGCAAGCCATAGCCAAAAGCCCGATGGCGCGTTTTATGGCGAAACGTGTACATTCCAGCTGCCGCACCGATGGCCCCGCCCGCAAACGCCAGCAGCCAAAGCGTCCGCTCAGCGGTGCGAAAGCGGCGGCGTTTCGCTTTTTGTTTGTCGAGCCCCATCATAAAAAAGGCAAGAAGATTGATCGCTATTCCGTATTGTACCATATCGATCCCTTTCCTTGATAAGAAAATGGCCATCCTGATCAAGGATGGCCATCGTTGTTATTTATTCAAATTCGCTTTCGCCAAGTCGGCGAGTTGGGCGAACGCGGCTTGATCGTTCACCGCCAAGTCGGCGAGCATTCTCCGGTTCACTTCCACGCCGGCCAGCTTCAAGCCGTGCATCAAACGGCTGTAGGACAAGCCATTTTGGCGAGCCGCCGCGTTGATGCGGACAATCCACAGTTTGCGGAAATCGCGCTTCCGTTGACGGCGGTCGCGATACGCATACATGAGCGATTTCATCACTTGCTGGTTCGCAACTCTATATAACGCGTGTTTCGCGCCGAAATAGCCTTTCGCAAGCTTCAATACTTTTTTGCGACGTCTGCGCGTCACTGGTCCACCTTTTACGCGTGGCATAATCGTTCCCTCCTATAGTCGGTCGTTATTTCAAGTTGTCGAGCATTTGGCGAATGCGTTTGAAATCGCCAGGCGAGACAAGCGTCGCTTTGCGGAGATGACGCTTTTGTTTTTTCGTTTTATTGGCAAACAAGTGGCTCGTATACGCATGGCCGCGTTTCAATTTGCCGCTCGCCGTCTTTTTGAACCGTTTCGCCGAGCCGCGGTGAGTTTTCATTTTTGGCATCACAGTTTCCTCCTTACTTGTTGTCGTTTTTCGGTGCGAGCACGAGAAACATGTTGCGCCCGTCCATTTTCGGCGCCGTTTCGACGACCGCGATGTCGGCACACGCTTCCGATAAGCGGTCAAGGACGCGCTGTCCGATTTCTTTATGGGTGATCGCCCGTCCTTTGAAGCGGATCGTCGCTTTCACTTTATCGCCTTTTTCCAAAAACTTGCGCGCGTTGCGCAGTTTCGTGTTGAAGTCATGCTCCTCGATCGTTGGGCTGAGGCGCACTTCTTTCACATTGATGACCTTTTGCTTTTTGCGCGCTTCTTTTTCTTTCTTCTGCTGCTCGAAGCGGAATTTCCCGTAATCCATGATGCGGCAAACAGGCGGTTTGGCGTTCGGCGCCACAAGCACGAGGTCCAAGTTGCGTCTCGCCGCAATTTCGAGCGCTTCCTGCTTCGACTTGATGCCAAGTTGGTCGCCGTTTTGATCGATCAAGCGCACTTCCCGGGCACGAATTTGCTCGTTGATAATGAAATCTTTGCTAATAATGAGCCACCTCCAAGGTTTTTTCCAACTGGCTTGTTTGCCGGCAGAGCCCGCTCTCAACGAAAAAGCGCGGATGCACAAAGCACCCGCGCACGACGTTCGGACAAAAAGTTGGCGAACCGTAACAACCTGCCAACAGCCTTCTTAGCGTCGGTCAGGTGAGAAGCGGGCGCTTCTGCTTTCGTTACAAACAAGCAATCATTCCACTTTATACACTATACCACCTTGGCGATGGCATGTCAAGGAGCGGCTCTTGATAAACACAACGTCCTTTATTATAATGGATTCTCACTTCGTTAGCAAGAGAAAATTTTCAGTTGACCGCAACAATGCGCTCCAGCCTCCGCCTGCGCGCGAAAAAAAGCGGTCCGAAACGCGTCGGACCGCCATAGGTCGTTCCTTATTTCGCCCGTTTTTCCCGCACGTCTTCCGCTAACAAGGCAGCAAATTCATCAAGCCCCATCGTCCGGCTCTCTTTTTCGCCGTAGCGTCGGACGTTGACCGCTCGCTCGGCCGCCTCTTTGTCGCCGACAACGAGCATGTACGGGATTTTTTGCATTTGCGCTTCGCGGATTTTGTAGCCGATTTTTTCGTCGCGCTCGTCGACTTCAACGCGGAAGCCGCGTTCTTTCAGCGTCCGCTGCACGTCATAGGCGTAATCGAGGTGCGCCTCCGGCGACACCGGGATCACCTTGACTTGAATCGGGGCGAGCCATGTCGGGAACGCGCCTTTGTATTCTTCGATCAAGAACGCGACAAACCGCTCCATCGTCGAGACGACGCCGCGGTGGATGACAACCGGGCGGTGCGGCTTCCCGTCTTCGCCGATGTACGTAAGGTCAAAACGTTCCGGCAAGAGGAAGTCGAGCTGCACCGTTGAGAGCGTTTCGTCTTTGCCGAGCGCCGTGCGCACTTGCACATCGAGCTTCGGCCCGTAAAACGCCGCTTCCCCTTCAGCCTCATAGTAGTCGAGACCGAGCTCGTCCATCGCTTCGCGCAGCATTCGTTGCGCTTTTTCCCACATTTCATCGTCGTCGTAATATTTTTCTTTGTCATGCGGATCGCGGTATGACAAGCGGAACGAGTACTCGTCAAGCCCGAAATCTTTGTATACTTCTAAAATCAAGTTGACGACACGTTTAAACTCGTCTTTGATTTGGTCAGGGCGCACGAAAATATGGGCGTCATTAAGCGTCATGCCGCGGACGCGCTGCAAGCCGGTAAGCGCTCCGGACATTTCGTAGCGGTGCATCGTGCCAAGTTCGGCGATGCGAATCGGCAGCTCACGGTAGCTGTGCAGCTTGCTTTTGTAAATCATCATATGGTGCGGGCAGTTCATCGGACGCAGCACAAGCTGTTCATTGTCCATTTCCATCGGCGGGAACATGTTTTCTTTGTAATGGTCCCAGTGTCCTGACGTTTTGTACAGCTCGACGCTGCCGAGCACCGGCGTATACACATGGTCATAGCCAAGCTCGATTTCTTTGTCGACGATATACCGTTCAATGATCCGGCGGATCGTCGCCCCCTTCGGCAGCCAAAGCGGCAAGCCTTGCCCGACTTTTTGCGACGTCGCAAACAGCTCAAGCTCTTTTCCTAATTTGCGGTGGTCGCGCTCCTTTGCCTCTTCGAGAAGATGCAGATAGCGCTCCAAATCTTCCTTCTTGAAAAACGCTGTCCCGTAAATGCGCTGCAGCATTTTGTTGTTGCTGTCACCGCGCCAGTAGGCCCCCGAGATGCTGAGCAGCTTGAATTCTTTGATCTTGCCGGTCGACGGCACGTGCACGCCGCGGCAAAGGTCGAAAAACTCGCCTTGCTCGTAAATGGAAATCGTCTCGCCTTCTGGAATATCAGCGATCAACTCGAGCTTCAACTCATCGCCGATTTCTTCATACAGCCGGATAGCTTCTTCACGGCTCACTTCTTTGCGGACGATATCCAAGTTTTCTTTGACAATGTTGCGCATTTCCGCCTCAATTTTCGGCAAATCGTCCGGCGTCAGCTTATGCTCCATATCGATATCATAGTAGAAGCCGTTTTCAATAACGGGTCCGACGCCGAGCTTGACGTTGCGATACAGCCGTTTGATCGCCTGCGCCATTAAATGGGCGGCGCTATGGCGCAAAATATCAAGCGCCTCTGGCATATCTTGGGTGATAATCACCAGCTCGCCGTCCTCATGAAGCGGCGTGCGCAAATCGACGAACCGGCCGTTCAGTTTCCCGGCGATCGCTTTTTTCTTCAGCCCCGGACTGATCGACGCGGCGATGTCTTCGGTCGATGTCCCGCTCGCAAACTCCTTTTGCGCCCCGTCCGGGAACGTGATGCGAATCATGTCTGGCATCGGCAATCACTCCTTTGTCATAGTTAAAAAAGAAAAAAACTCCTCCCTCAAAAGGGACGAGTTTTCGTCGTGGTTCCACCCTTCTTCCCATGGCAACACAACGCCATGGCTCAACAATAATAACGGCTAGCCACCGGCGGCAACTACTGGGCGCTCCGTTCGCTGCCGCAGCTCTGAGGGGGTAAGCGCATTTTTCGTGTTAGGAAGGTTCCAGCCGCCGCCTTCCCTCTCTGGAAACCGTAAAAATGCACCCATATCCTCGTCATCGCTTGTCTATGCGGTTATTCATGTACGATATTATAGCGGAACCGAAAAGAAAAATCAAGATTCTTCCCCATTTCCGGCGCTGGCGACAAACAAGCGGGAAAAATCAGCGCGGCGGCGGAGGCGAAGCCGCTCTTGAAACACGTTTTGCAGCGTCTGCACCATGCCGTCATCCGGGTGGTCGGTATACAGCTCAATTTCCGCCGGAGCAAGCGAGACAAGCGGCGCGAGCACCGAAGAATCGATATACATCGGCTGGCTGACGACGAGATGGCGGTCGATCAGCTGTTTCACTTCCGCCGCCGACAGCTCGCGGCGGTGGCGGTCGTAAAACACGAAGTGCGGCGGGTCGTGCACCAAATACAGGAGCGGCCATTGCGGCGTCCGGCCAACCAGGCATTCGCGCAGCATTTGCACGAAAGTTTGATACTCTTGCTCCAATTTGTACTCGTCAATCGCGAGCCCGACATAATGTTCAAGCCGCTCGATGTACGGCTTCAGCCGAAAGGTGACAAACGACGAAAACGAGAAGGACAGCCCGTCGCGCAAAAACGAAGCGCACGCCTCGCGCAGCAGCGCCATGCGCGAAGCAGCAAACTCCGCCCCTTTCTGATAATCGCGCCGTTCACCGTCCAAAAACGAATGGGCGAGCGCCAAAATTTGCTGCTGTTCCTCGCGGTCGCGAAAATAAAAGACACCGGAAATGATCGACAACAACAGCCGGTCTTCGAGGACAGACTGCACAAATGCAGTCATGGCTGGTATGATATACGTCTCGAGCACGTGCTTCTCGTCGCCGTATATGTAAACCGCCACGATCTTGTTTCCGTCGTAAGCGGCGTGAAACAGCGGACAGGCATCCCGTTTCCGTTCATTCAGCAGCCAAAACAGTTTCTCCGCCTCGCTTGCCTTGTCAAAATGGATTTCGATCACCCGCTGTCCCCCCTTCTCCGAGATCAACACTTGGTTTATATATATGGGGACAATCAGCTGTTTAGACTAAAAAAGCGCAAAACGTCCAACGTTTCCCGCCTACAGGGCTGCGGCGGACGGAGCGCACAGACATTCGCAACGGGTTCATTCGCCAAGATGCTCCGCTCCTTGGCGGCTGGCGGAGAATGCATCCTTTCCGCCCCAGCGCAGAAAAACGGCGCCCCCTTGCGTCAGGGGACGCCTTAAGCGCGCCGTTTGACCGCTTATCCATCATTCGCGGCGGTTTGGCCCGGTAATTTCAACCGGGTGCGCGAGTGAGCGGATCCGCTCCATAATGCGGGCGGCTTTCACTTTTTCTTCCTCGCCGCGCTGCGAATACGTCAAATGGTGGGCGAGTTGCTTCATATCAAAGTTGGAGGTGAAAAAGGTCGGCAAATTTTCAAACATCCGGTATTGCAAAATTGGGCCGAGCACATCGTCGCGCACCCAGCTCGACATCGCCTCCGCTCCAAGGTCATCGAGCATGAGCACCGGCACTTTTTTCACATAATCGAGCTTTTCGTTCATCGTCTGATCTTGCAATGAATGCTTCAGCTCGCGAAACAGCTCCGGCACATAGACGATGAGCGACGGAATGTTCCGTTTCGCCAGTTCATTGGCGATCGCCCCGAGCAAATACGTTTTGCCGACGCCGAACGACCCGTACAAGTACAATCCTTTCATTTTTTTCCCCGGCTCGTACTCCGTCACGAACTTCTCTGCAAACTGGATGGCTTTAATGCGCCCATCGTCGCTAAGATCCACATCCGACAGCGAAGCTTGCAAAATTTCCCGCGGCACGAACATGCTTTGAATGAGCGCTTCCTGCCTTCTCCGTTCATCATCTTGCACTTTTTTCGGGCAGCGGTCGTATTCAACGTCAATTCGCCCGCCGGCGACCACCAAGTTCGGATGATACCCCGGCAACATATTTGGGCATTGCTCGAGCCCTGGGCACTGGCGGCAATGGCCATGTTGCTCGATAAATTCGTACAGCTTCATTAAA
>NZ_JAFWFM010000191.1:0-9343 GCF_017515625.1 Geobacillus sp. | reverse complement strand
TTTTTTGTCCCCGTCGCCCTTGACGACTCTTCCGCACCTTTGGCGGGTGTTGGTCAAGGGCGAATCCGGCCCTCCGCATGCCCCACGATGCTCAATGGGATGATCTGTGTGGAGTTTTCATAGAACTTTTGACGCTACCCTTTATACATGCCATTTTTTCCAGGCGAGATATTTTTATACAAAAAACAGCTCATTTTCCAAAAAACAAAAAAAACGCCCGAAACACGCGTTTCAGGCGTCTTCTACTTGAACAACTGCTTTTTTCCTTGCGGATCGCCAGCGTCCCTCTCTATACGATGGTCTCATAAATGAGCGGCGGCCGAGCAACCGGCTGCGGCGACAGACGAATAGCCGCCTCGATCTTTTCTTTCACGTCAAGCACATCTGGCCGGTTGCTGTGAATCGTGGCGAGCGCTTCCCCTTTCTGCACGCGATCACCGATTTTTTTATGGAGCACAATGCCGACCGCCAAATCGATCACGTCTTCTTTTTTCGCCCGGCCGGCGCCGAGCCACATGGCGGCCGTGCCGATGTCATCGGCGGCCATCTCGGCGACATAGCCGTCGGCAGCCGCCGTGACGGTCGACGTATAGGCCGCCTTTGGCAATTTATCCAGATCGTCGACGACCGATGCATCTCCACCTTGAGCGGCCAAAAACGTTTTGAACGCCGCGATGGCGGCCCCGCTGCGAATCGCCTCTTCAAGCAAACGGCGCGCCTCATCAAGCGATGGCGCCTTCTCCGCCAAATAGACCATATGGCTGCCGAGCGTCAAACAAAGTTCGGTTAAATCGTGCGGCCCGTTTCCTTTTAACGTTTCGATGGCCTCTTTCACTTCCAAGGCGTTGCCGACGGCATAGCCGAGCGGCTGGCTCATGTCAGAAATGACCGCCATCGTCCGGCGGCCGACGCGCTTGCCAATGTCGACCATCACTCGAGCGAGCCGGCGCGCCTCGTCAAGTTTCTTCATAAACGCTCCGGCGCCCGTTTTCACATCCAAGACGATGGCATCAGCCCCAGCGGCGATTTTTTTGCTCATGATCGACGAGGCGATGAGCGGAATGCTGTTGACGGTCGCCGTCACATCGCGAAGCGCATATAGCTTTTTGTCAGCCGGTGTCAAATCGCCCGTTTGGCCGATAATGGCGATTCCGTTTTCATTCACGAGTCGAATGAACTCGTCTTTGCTGATCTCGACATGAAACCCGGGCACGGACTCGAGTTTGTCGATCGTGCCGCCCGTATGGCCGAGGCCGCGCCCAGACATTTTCGCCACCGGCACGCCGACAGAAGCGACAAGCGGCCCTAAAACGAGCGTCGTCGTATCGCCGACCCCGCCGGTCGAATGTTTATCGACTTTCACGCCGCGAATACTCGACAAATCGAGCATTTCGCCGGATTGCACCATCGCCATCGTCAGCGCGGCCGTTTCTTCCTCGGTCATGCCGCGAAAATAAATCGCCATCGCGAGCGCGCTCATTTGGTAATCGGGAATGTCCCCGTTTGTATACCCTCGGACGATCCACTCAATTTCTTCCTTCGTCAGCGCCTTTCCGTCGCGCTTTTTCGCAATCAAATCGACCATTCGCATCGCGGTCACCTTTTTCGTTTTGATTTCGCCATTTCGGCGACAATCGCTTTCACAAGCCGCAAAAAGTCCGTCTTCACCCGCTCGGCCGTTTCAACCACTTCGTCGTGGTGAAGCGGAGCATCCGACATCCCTGCAGCCATATTCGAAATGCACGAAATGCCGAGCACCTCAATGCCGCCGTGGCGGGCGACGATCACTTCCGGGACGGTCGACATGCCGACCGCATCGCCGCCGAGCGTACGAATCATGCGGATTTCCGCCGGCGTTTCGTACGACGGCCCCGTATTGGCGACATATACTCCTTCATGCACGCGAACGCCAAGTCTCGCCGCCGTTTCCTTGGCGAGCTCGCGCAGCCGCCGGCTGTACGCTTCCGTCATGTCTGGAAAGCGAGGACCAAGCTCCGGATCGTTCGGACCAATGAGCGGATTTGTGCCCAGCAAGTTGATATGGTCGGAAATGATCATGAAATCGCCGGGCTGGAACCGTTCGTTGATGCCGCCCGCAGCGTTTGTCACGATCAATTCGCGGACGCCAAGCGCCTTCATCACCCGGATGGGAAACGTCACTTCTTGAAGCGAATACCCTTCATAATAATGAAACCGCCCTTGCATGGCGACAACGGTCGCCCCCTCAAGCCGCCCATATATGAGCCGTCCAGCGTGTCCTTCAACGGTCGACATTGGAAATCCGGGAATATCTTCATACGGAATGCGAACCGCCTCTTCGATTTCATCAGCGAGCACGCCGAGCCCCGAGCCGAGAATGAGACCGATTTCAGGCGGAGTTGGCATCAATGAGCGCAAATGACCGGAGGTTTTTTCAATCGCTTGTCGATCCATTCTTTTCCCCCTCATCGTTCTTTATGAAGTTAGGCCAAATCAGCCAAAAAGCTTGTTCCGTACGGCGGCCGGTTGACTTGGAAGTTATCCGCAATCGTTGCGCCGACATCGGCAAACGTCTCGCGGACTGGGAGCGGCTTGCCGCCGCGAAATCGCGGGCTGTACACAAGAAGCGGCACATATTCGCGCGTATGGTCAGTTCCATGGTGAATCGGGTCGTTGCCGTGGTCAGCGGTGATGATAAGCAAGTCGTCCGCTGTCAAGCGCGGCAACACATCGGCAAGCCGGGCGTCAAACTCTTCGAGCGCATCGCCGTAACCTTTTGGGTCGCGGCGATGGCCGTATTTAGCGTCAAAATCGACGAGATTGACGAAACTCAACCCGGTAAAGTCCATGCCGAGCGTGTCGACGAGCTTATCCATTCCGTCCATATTGGATGTCGTTCGCAACGACTGGGTAACTCCTTCATTGTCGTAAATATCGGCGATCTTCCCGATGGCAATCACTTCATAACCGGCGTCTTTCAATTCATTCATCACCGTTTTGCCAAACGGCTTAAGCGCATAGTCGTGCCGGTTGGCGGTTCGCTCAAAATGGCCGGGTTTGCCGATGAACGGTCGGGCAATGACGCGCCCGACCATATACGGCTCGTCGCGCGTCAATTCACGAGCGATTTCGCAAATGCGGTACAATTCATCAGCGGCACAACTTGTTCATGGGCGGCGATTTGCAAGACGGAGTCGGCTGATGTATAGACGATGATCGCCCCTGTTTTCATATGCTCTTCGCCAAGCTCTTCGATGATCGCTGTTCCGCTCGCCGGTTTGTTGCCGATCACGTTCCGGCCGGTGCGCCGCTCGAGCTCAGCGATCAATTCATCTGGGAACCCGTTCGGAAAGACGCGGAACGGCTTGTCGATGCGAAGGCCCATCAGCTCCCAATGGCCTGTCATCGTATCTTTTCCAGCCGATGCTTCCTTCATTTTTGTATAGTACGCGAGCGGTCGCTCGACTTTCGGCACCCCTTTGATCTCACGAATATGGCTTAGGCCGAGCTTCGCCATGTTCGGCATATAGAGGCCGCCGCGATACTCAGCGATATGGCCGAGCGTATCCGCTCCTTTGTCGTTGTATTTCTCGGCATCCGGCGCCTCACCGATGCCGACTGAATCCATCACAATCAAAAAAACGCGCCGGTATGTCGTTTTCACATTCATTCCCCCTGCCTGCAATGAAAAATGGAGTCTCTTTTTATCGTTCCCGTATTTTCGCGAAAACACGCCTATGGACAATTGGTCAGAAGTCTGACAACTAAAACGACAGGCAAGCGCCTAGCATACGGCAGCTACTAGGCGCGCGGGTGGTACTGTTTGTACACGTCTTTTAGGCGCGTTTTCGTAACATGCGTATACATTTGCGTCGTCGAAATGTCGGCATGCCCAAGCAACTCTTGCACAGCGCGCAAATCGGCTCCGTTCTCAAGCAGATGCGTCGCAAACGAATGCCGAAGCGTATGCGGCGTCAATTCTTTTTCGATGCCGGCTTCTTTCGCGAGCCGCTTTAAAATTTTCCAAAACCCTTGCCGTGTCAACCGCTGGCCATAATGGTTCAAAAACAGCGCCTCCGTTGCCCGTCGTCGCGGATTGACAAGCTGCGGGCGCCCTCGCTCCAAATAGTGGGCAAGCGCTTCAATCGCCATGCGCCCGATCGGCACGATCCGCTCTTTCCGCCCTTTTCCATAGCAGCGGACAAACCCCATCGTCAAATGCACGTCGCTTAAGTTGAGCTGCACAAGCTCACTGACGCGCATGCCGGTCGCATACAACAGCTCCAGCATCGCCTTGTCGCGCAACCCAAACGGTGTGCTCACTTGCGGCGCTGCAAGCAGCGCCTCGACTTCCTCGACCGACAGCACTTTCGGCAGCGTCCGTTCAAACTGCGGCGTTTCGATATGGACGGTCGGGTCTTGCGCCGCGATTTTCTCCCTTAGCAAAAACTGATGAAACGAACGGATCGACGCCAAATGGCGGGCGATCGTCCGCGCCGATTGCCCTTGTTCGCTTAAAAACTTTAAAAAATGGAGAATATGGAGGCGCTCCACTTCGCCCCACGCCTGAAGCTGCTCGACTTGACGCAAATAGCGGACGTATTTTTTCAAATCGCGTTCATACGAAACGATCGTATTGTGCGCCAAATTCCGCTCCACCGTCAAATAATGCAGAAAATCTTTCAACTCGTATTCCAACGCTCTCTACTCCCCGTCGCGATAAAAAAATATCTGCCGGTCGAGCCAACTTGGCGGCGCACTCTCCGCCGCCGATACTTTGACCGCCGATCCCTTCGGCTCATCGTATCGGTGGTAATACTCGTACTCGCGGTTAAACCATACAAGACTATAATAAAATAAAATGGTGCATCCCGTAAATAAAAGAAACACTTTCACCATTTGCCAAACGGTTTTCATGGCATCCTCCCTATCAGTTGCTTGTCAGCTTGGTAGTATGAGGATATGCCATTTGTTTCGTTGTTTATACGCAAAAAACCTTTCCCGTTGGAAAAGGTTTTATTTTTCTTCATGCTTTTGCTGGCAACGGTGACAAATGCCGTGGAACGTCAAACGATGGTCTTTAATTTTAAATTTCCACTTCTCCTCAACAATCGCTTCGACATTCTCAAGCAAATCTTCTTGAATTTCCGCCACCGACCCGCATTCTAAGCAGATGAGGTGGTGATGAAAATGGGCCGCTCCTTCCTTGCGGAGGTCATAGCGCGACACCCCGTCCCCGAAATTGATTTTATCGACAATTTTCAACTCGGTGAGCAGCTCGAGCGTCCGATATACGGTCGCCAGTCCGATCTCTGGGGATTTTTCTTTCACGAGGAGGTAGACGTCTTCCGCGCTTAAATGGTCTTCTTCATGTTCAAGCAGGACTCTTACTGTCGCTTCCCGCTGTGGCGTCAGTTTATAGCCGGCTGAGTGCAGCTGCTTCTTAATTCGTTCCACACGATCTTCCATGTTTTCATTCCTCCCTCGCCATTCACCTCCCATTATAACAAATGTGCGCAGGAAGGTTCAAAGTATAATTACTGTCACAAAAAAACAAAAATGATTACTACATAATAATTATTATTAAATTAGCGACCCATTTCACCACCTGTTTCATCAAGACCGGCGAAAGGTACGCTTCCACCGCCGAAGAGACAAGCAGCCCGAAGGCGGCCGCGGCCATCGCCGCGGCATAGCGCATCACCATCGGGAACACTGGCTCGTGCGGCCGTTTCATAAACTGATTGCGCACCATCCGCAAGGAAAACGATATCGACATCACGCCCATCACGATCATGAGCGGAATGACAAGCAAATTTTGCGGCATCACCGAAACAAATGACAATAAAAACCCTTTCCAGCCCATTTGATTGACTAAAAAGCCGACGGTGAAGCCGACGACAATGCCTTTTAAAAACAGTAAAACCAAAATGACCGGCAGTCCGATGACGGAAATGCCGAGCACCCACATGAGGACCATATATTTGACGTTATGCATGTAGCTTTGACGGAACATGTCGTGGGCGCTTGCCACGTTGTCTTTTGATACTTGTCCAAAAAATTGCGCCAAGTAATAATACAAATCTTGCTTTTGGCTGAAGCCGAGGCTGTTGACGACAATGGCGCCGAAAATGACGCCCATGAGAAACAGGACGATGACAAACACGTACAGCGAAGCATGTTCACGCCAATGAACAGCGATAGCCGATTTCAGCGGATGGGTTCTCATTGTGCTTCGTCCTCCTACTTTGTCTCTTAGTAGATTGTATGTCCATCCGCTTTCGGTATGACTGTTTTTCTAAAAGGCTGGTGATGGAATAAAAAAGCAGCTCAACACCGACGTGTGACCAACTCCACGGGCGGCACGCCGCCTCGGTCCATTGGCGCATGGCTGGGCCAAGCAGCACGCACGGCATGATGATGAACGGCAGGAGCGCTGCCCGAGTGGTTACCCCTCCCACACTTTCCCGTATCTCCCACCGCCCCCGGCCTCGATATGGAGCGCACCGCTGCGGGCAAGGACGATCAGTTGGGCCAACTTTTCTCCCACCGTCTCCGCGATCTCTTCCTCCGCCGCCTCATGAAGAACGCTCATTTCCGTGCCAAAACGGGCGAGCAGCTTTTCATACGCTTTTGAACCAAGGCCGGGGATGAATTCAAGCGGCACTTGATAAATGTACGGCGGCCGTTTCGGCCCGCGTTCCGCCGTTTTCAGCTCCGCAAGCCGGTCAAACACGCCTTTCACGAAGCGATGATGGCCGCATGCCGCACAGCGGTCGACGTCCGGTACAACCGGCGCAAGGCAGCGCTCGCACACCGTCTGGTGATATTTTCCGAGTTTGGGATTTAAACCGTAGTTGGCGACAATCGCGCGCCCGTCTTCACCGCGCAGCGCTTTTTCCAATTCAGCAAACGTCGGGGCGGCGAGCCGCACTTCTTCATATTCGCGGGCGATTTTCCGCAGCGAATGGGCATCGGAATTCGTCAAGTACGGGTAGCGATGCAATTCGGCGATCTGGTCCGCCATCGCCGTGTCGGCGCTTAACCCAAGTTCAATGGCATCAATCCAATCCGGGTCAAACACTTCTGTCAGGCTGTGCTTGACCCCTTTTCCGTACAAGCTTTTAAACGGGGTGAACGCGTGCGCGGGAATGAACCAGCCGCCCTGCTCTTTCGCGGCAGCTTGCAGCTCGCGGCCGGAGGCGTAAACGCGCTGTGAACTGAGCGACATGTTCTTTACCCGTTTGCCAAGCCAGCCGGAAAACGTGCGCATCGTCTGCACAGTCGGCAAAAAAACGAGCACGTGGATCGGTCCATGGCAATGGTCGTCATATACTTCGATTTCACTGCCTAACAAAAGCGTCACTTTCCCAGCGCTGACGCCGCCCCCCTCATGTTCGCGCCAACCGTGCTTCTCCATTGCCCGCTCGAGCTCGTCCAGCACTTCGGGCACATGGCTGTCAATGACGCCGACGAGGTCGATCCCTTTCACCTCAGCCGCCTCATGCAAGATGTTCTCAAGCGTCAACGTCCGCGCCCCAGTAATTTTCACCGGGCGGCCCGAGGCGGTGCGGCCGATGTGAATATGTAAATCAGCATAATAACAGCCGAGGCCGCGCTCGTTTTTTTTATTCGGCATTTTGCTCCCCTAGCGCGCGGCGCAGCTGCAAATATTGCAAGGCGTATGCCGTTTTCGCATCGTAAATGTCGCGTTGTTGAAGCATCTCAAGCGCCTCCTCCAATGTCACTTCCAACAGCTCGACAAACTCATCTTCATCCAAACCGGCGCCGTCCTCCGCTTTTTCCAGCCCCTCGGCGACATACAAATGGATGAGTTCATCGGCAAACCCTGGGGATGTATAAAAGGAAATGAGATGGCGCATCGAATGGGCGCGGTAGCCGGTTTCTTCTTCGAGCTCGCGGTGTGCGGAAGCGAGCGGCTCTTCCCCATGTTCTAGCTTGCCCGCCGGAATCTCGACTAATGCGCGCTCCAGCGCTTTTCGGTACTGGCGGACAAGAACGATTTTCCCGTCCGGCAACAGCGGCAGCACCGCCACCGCCCCCGGATGTTTGATCACCTCGCGCCGGCTCGTTTTCCCATTTGGCAGCTCGACTTCCTCGATATACAAGTCAATGATGCGGCCGCTGAACAGCTTCTCTTTGCGGATCGTTTTTTCATACAGCTCCATGTTCATTCTCCCCTATCAAATTGGATCGATTCTTTTCCATTGTACTACATGTTTGGCCATTTTTTCGCTTCCGTTGTACAATGGACGTGTCATTGATCGCGAAAGGAGGCGCAAAAAATGAACAAACGCCGCATCGGCACATCGGATTTGTATGTGAGCGAAATCGGCCTCGGCTGCATGTCGCTCGGCACTGATGAAAACCATGCCATCTATCTCATCCATGAAGCATTGGAGCGCGGCATCAACTACTTGGATACAGCCGATTTATACGACCGCGGCTTAAACGAGGAATTTGTCGGCAAAGCGGTGAAAGGAAAACGCGACCAAGTCATCATCGCGACAAAAGTCGGCAACCGTTGGCGCCGAGACGGAAGCGGCTGGGACTGGGATCCGTCAAAAGCCTATATCAAACAAGCGGTCAAAGAGAGCCTGCGCCGCCTGCAAACGGACTACATTGACTTATACCAGCTCCACGGCGGCACGATCGACGACCCGATCGATGAGACGATTGAAGCGTTCGAAGAGCTGAAGCAAGAAGGCGTCATCCGTTGGTACGGCATCTCCTCGATCCGCCCAAACGTCATTCGCGAATATGTGAAGCGCTCGAACATCGTCAGCGTCATGATGCAATACAGCTTGCTTGACCGGCGGCCGGAAGAATGGTTCCCGCTTCTTCGCGAACATCACATCAGCGTGATCGCCCGCGGTCCGGTCGCTAGAGGCTTGCTCACGAGCCGCTCGCTTGAACAAGCGAGCAGCGCGGTGAAAGAACATGGATACCTCGATTATTCCTACAAAGAACTGCAGGCGCTCATCCCGAAGCTGAAGGAAAAAACGGCCGGGCGCCGTTCATTGACCGCGACCGCGCTGCAATTTTGCCTGTATGACCCGGTCGTTGCCGCCGTCATTCCGGGCGCAAGCCGGCTTCGGCAGCTTGAAGAAAACATCGCCGCCGCTTCCGCCCCGCCGCTTGATGCCGACGAATACGAATGGCTGAAACAAACGACAAAACGCTCGGTGTACGACGTGCATCGGTGAACTACCCCCACTTAATTTTCTAGCGAAAATTTGAAGTGGGGGCTTCCAAAGAAGTTTGACTGCTTCAAGCAATCCTTATTCTTTGAGGCGTGTCCACTTCGCCGCTAGAGCATAAGACACTCAGGTCTACAGCTTTA
>NZ_JAFWFM010000190.1:0-3654 GCF_017515625.1 Geobacillus sp. | reverse complement strand
CGAAGACCGTTTGCCAGAAGCGTCTGGTGCGTCTCCGCAACGCCCAGCTCCCACGGAAGACCCGCATTGTGAATGGACGAGAGCGGTGCTGCTCCGGTTCCGCCGTCATAGCCGGAGATCAGAACGACACCGGCGCCGGCCTTGGCTACGCCGGCGGCGATGGTCCCCACACCGGCTTCCGAAACGAGCTTGACGGAGATCCGGGCGTGTTTATTCGCGTTTTTCAGGTCATAGATCAGCTGCGCAAGATCCTCGATCGAGTAAATGTCATGGTGCGGCGGCGGGGAAATGAGCTCGACTCCCGGCGTTGAGCCGCGCACTTTGCCGACCCACGGATACACTTTATTGGCCGGAAGCTGCCCGCCTTCACCTGGTTTTGCCCCTTGCGCCATTTTGATTTGCAATTCATCGGCATTGACCAAATAATGGCTTTTTACGCCAAAACGCCCGGACGCCACTTGTTTGATCGCGCTGCGGCGCCAGTCGCCGTTGTCGTCTTTCACATAGCGGGCCGGGTCTTCGCCGCCCTCGCCGCTGTTGCTTTTTCCGCCGATCCGGTTCATGGCGATCGCCAGAGCCTCATGGGCTTCCTGGCTGATCGAACCGAACGACATGGCCCCTGTTTTAAAGCGGCGGACGATCGATTCAACCGGCTCGACTTCGTCAATCGGCACCGGAGGGCGCTTCGAATCGAAGTCGAACAAGTTGCACAAAAACGTCAACTGTTCTTCATTGGCCAGTTTCGAATATTGTTTATAGAGGTTGTAATCGTTTTTCCGGCACGCCCATTGCAACAAATGGATCGTCTTCGGATTGAACACGTGATGTTCGCCGTTGCGCCGCCATTGCAGCTCGCTGCCTGCATCGAGCACATCGTCTTCATGCCGCGCTCCGAAAGCGGCTTCGTGGCGCATTTTCGCTTCTTTCGCAATTTCCGCAAGCCCGATGCCGCCGATTTGCGATGCCGTGCCGGTGAAGTATTCCTCAATGACATCGTCGCCGATGCCGACCGCTTCAAAAATTTGCGCGCCGCGGTAGCTTTGCACCGTCGAAATGCCCATTTTCGACATCACTTTGACAACGCCGTCAACGGCTGCCTTCATATACGTTTTCACCGCTTCGCGGTACGACAAGGCGATCGTGCCGTTTTCTGACGCTTGGCGGATCGTCTCCAGCGCCAAGTACGGGTTGATGGCGTCCGCCCCGTAGCCGATGAGCGCCGCAAAATGATGCACTTCACGCGCTTCGCCGCTTTCGACAAGCAGGCTGACGTTCGTGCGCGTCCCTTTGCGGACAAGATGCTGGTGAAGCCCGCTTGTCGCCAACAAAACCGGAATGGCGACATGTGTTTCATCAACGCCGCGGTCGGACAGCACAAGAAGCACCGCCCCGTTTTCGATCGCTTCATCCGCTTTGGCAAACAGCTCATCAAGCGCCTGTTTCAAATCATCAGTAAACAGCGTCGTCAGCACCGCGCACGCAAATTCCGGGTACGGATTGGCTTTTAACGCTGCGAGCTCTTCGTTCGTCAATAGCGGAGTTTCCAAGCGGATGCGCCGCGCCGCTTTGGCGTCCGGATGCAAAATGTTCCCTTCTTTGCCAAGCAGCGTCATCGTCGAGGTGACGACATATTCACGGATCGCATCAATCGGCGGATTTGTCACTTGGGCAAACAGCTGCTTGAAGTAGTTGAACAAACTTTGCGGCCGCTCCGACAGCACGGCAAGCGGCGCGTCCATGCCCATAGCGCCGGTCGGATCTTTTCCTTCCGCCGCCATCGGCAAAATCGTTTTTTCCACATCTTCAAACGTGTAGCCGAACGCTTTTTGCAGTTTGACGAGTTGCTTCGGCGCTTCGACGTCCTCCGGAATTTCCAGATCGCCAAGCGTGATCATTTGCTCGTTGATCCATTGGCGATATGGCTTTTCATGAGCCATTTCTTCCTTGATTTCCTGGTCAGAGATGATGCGCCCTTGCTCGAGGTCAACCAACAGCATTTTCCCCGGGCTCAGCCGCTCTTTATATAAAATGTTGTTCGGGTCAACATCGATGACGCCGACTTCGGATGAGAAAATAATGTAGTCGTCTTTGGTGACATAATAGCGGGCCGGACGCAAACCGTTCCGGTCCAAAATGGCGCCGATTTGCTTGCCGTCGGTGAACGAAATCGCCGTCGGTCCGTCCCACGGCTCCATGAGACAGCTGTGGTACTCGTAAAACGCCTTTTTCGCCCCGTCCATCTGCTCATCCCAAAACCACGGTTCCGGAATGAGCATCATCGCGACATGGGCCGGCTTCCGGCCAGCGAGAACGAAAAATTCAAACGCATTGTCCAAAATCGACGAGTCGCTGCCGTTCGTATCCAAAATCGGCACGACTTTTTCCAAATCCGCGCCGAACGCTTCGGACACAAATTGTTTCTCGCGCGCCGCCATCCAGTTGACGTTGCCGCGCAGCGTGTTGATCTCGCCGTTATGGATCAAGTAGCGGTTCGGATGGGCCCGCTCCCAGCTCGGAAACGTGTTCGTGCTGAAGCGCGAGTGCACGAGAGCAAACGCCGAACGGAACCGTTCATCTTGCAAATCCAAATAAAACGCATCGATTTGTTCCGGCGTCAAAAGCCCTTTATACACGATCGTTCGGCTCGAGAAGCTCGCTACATAGCACTCGTTGTGTTCCACACATTTTTCGAATTGTTTGCGGATCACATACAGCTTCCGTTCAAACGCCAACTCATCAGTCACGTCATCACTTGCCGCGACAAACACTTGACGGATGAACGGCTTGCTTTGCCGCGCCAGTTTGCCAAGCTTTTCACGATCAACTGGAACTGTCCGCCATCCGAGCAGCCGTTGTCCTTCTTGAGCGACGATCTCATTGAACATCGATTCATAGTACGCCCGTTTCGCTTCCTCTTCCGGCAAAAAGAACATCCCGACCCCGTAGCGCCCTTTTTCCGGCAAGTTCATCCCGCTGCACACCGCTTGAAAATACTCATGCGGAATTTGCGTCATAATGCCCGCGCCATCGCCTGTTTCCGGATCGCTCCCTTGTCCGCCGCGGTGTTCAAGCTGGCGAAGCATATGGAGCGCTTTTTCGATAATGTCATGTGACGGTTTTCCTTTCAAATGCGCATAAAACCCGATCCCGCATGCATCATGCTCAAATTCCGGGCGATATAACCCTTGCGCTTCCGGTAATCCGTAGTGTTTCATGCTGCCTTCCCCTCCCGTTCCGAATTGTCTGTAATATTCATTGTAGTTTTCAAAATTAATATAAACAATATATAATTTAGATAAAATCCATCTCTTTTTGCGATCAATCAAAAGGAGGGAGAAAAATGGAGCTGCGGCAACTGCAATATTTCGTGGAAGTCGCCCGGCGCGAACACGTCTCCGAAGCCGCCGACGCCCTCCATGTCGCGCAGTCGGCGATCAGCCGGCAAATTGCCAACCTCGAAGCGGAGCTTGGCGTGCAGCTGTTTGAACGGGAAGGGCGAAACGTGAAGCTCACCCCGATCGGCCGCCATTTTTTGTCGCACGCCGAAGCGGTGTTAAAGGCGGTCGAGGATGCAAAGCAACAAATCGAAGAGTATTTGGACCCGGAACGCGGAACGATTAAAATCGGGTTTCCAACAAGCCTGGCAAGCCACAT